>JAWOJD010000047.1:0-4872 GCA_046484355.1 Thiobacillus sp. | reverse complement strand
CGACAGAAAGGTCTCGGCATATTCGATCTCGATCTCGCACGGCCAACCGCCGATGGGCACGTCCAGCACTGTCCGGCGCAACAGGCGATTGACGGAGCCGGTTCGGCCGGTGCGGTGATCGACAGGCCGGCGACGCCGGTCGCGGTCGCACACGACCCGCACTCGCCCGCGCTCATCGTCGAACAAAACCTTCTTGATCACTTGCCCCTCAAGCCCCAAAATCTTCGCCGGGATGGCCGCCCCCATATGTTGTACCTGCTCGCGTCGTCGAAAAACCGCGTAGATACAGCATTTCAGGGGTGCCAGTCATCCCGTTTCTCCGTAGGATTTACCGGAAGAGCCTAATTATTGTTTGGTACTTATCGAGGGCGAGTCCATATCCTGCTTCGCGGAGGCCAGAATCATCGTCCGCGCGTGCGCGACAAATCGCGTCAGGGCTTCGCATTTTGCGGGGCTGGCGCTGGTCCGGTCCTCGATCAGTCGGGATACGGTGACGGCAAGCGCATCGCAAGCGTTCATCAAGCGCTCCATGCCGGCCCTTCCGGCGCATTCCCGGACCCGGATGAGCGCAAGGGCATAGGCCATCACGCGTTCCTGGGTCAGTTTGTTGGGATGGGCAAAACACCCTTCGGCAACGATTTTGCTGATGTCTTCCAAGGCACTTTTTGCCTCCGTGACGGCGTTCATGGGGGTATGGGGCGGCTTGAGTGACTTGAGTCTCGTGCCAAGGTTCAGAAGCCCTGCCATGTCAGCATGCTGTCCTGCGTCCAGGTGCTTTAAGTTGTGCACAGTGATCTCCTCGCTAAGCGCTATCGATGGTGGGCAGATGGCCCATGCAGTGATTCGTAAAATTATTGGTTATGCAATCTCGGCACGATATGTCTGGAACAGACGGTGTTTCGTATCGACTGTTCCCCGTCAGTTTGCAGTCGACTGGCGGAGGAGATGCACGCATCATTGTTTGCGGGTAAACGGGTGTCACATTCACCAAATCTAATAACGGCAACATTTTTCAAATCTTTAATATTTGTACTGGCTTCAACTGGTTTGTTTGTACCGTCCTGGGCGAACTGGCTCTGGGCGTGAGCGAAGGCGGTGGCGCAGGCATGGCATTGATGCGCCGCTGCCGAACAAACCCGAAGGGTTCGGGCAGAATCGGTTGCGTCCAGGCGGGGCCCCAACTGGCCGCCACGTATAATCCGGCATGACCGATTTCAAAACGCACACGCCCAATTCCCACGCTGCCAGCGCCCCAGCGGACAGCGAATCCTTTGACCAGCTTCCTCTAGCCCCTGCGATATTGGCCAATCTAGGCCAGTTGGGTTACCGGAATATGACGCCGATCCAGGCGGCCAGCCTGCCGATCGCGCTGGCGGGGCATGACCTGATTGCCCAGGCCAAGACCGGTAGCGGCAAGACGGCGGCTTTTGGCCTTCCCCTGTTGACCCACCTGAATGCGCGATATTTCGCGGTACAGGCGCTGGTGCTGTGCCCGACGCGCGAACTGGCGGATCAGGTGGCGCAGGAGTTGCGCCGTCTGGCACGCAGCGTGGAGAACATCAAGATCCTGACCTTGGTGGGCGGCTCGAGGATGCGCCCGCAAATGGCGAGCCTGGAGCATGGCGCCCACGTCGTCGTCGGCACGCCGGGCCGCATCATGGACCACCTGCAGCGCGGCAGCCTGGATCTGGCGGCGCTCAAGACGCTGGTGCTCGACGAGGCCGACCGAATGCTGGACATGGGTTTCTACGACGACATGGCCGCCATCGCCCGACAGTGCCCCGCCAAGCGCCAGACGCTGCTGTTTTCCGCCACCTATCCCGAGGGGGTCGCCGAACTGAGCCGGCACTTCATGCGGCAGCCGCAGGAAGTGAAGCTGTTGGAACGGCACGAGAACGACAAGATTCGCCAGCGTTTCTACGAAGTGAACAGGGACGAGCGTTTGGAGGCAGTGGCGCTGCTGCTCAGGCATTACCGCCCGGTGAGCACACTGGCATTTTGCAATACCCGCCAGCAATGCCGCGATCTGGTGCAGGTCCTGCGCGACCAGGGCTTTTCCGCTCTGGCCTTGCACGGCGAACTGGAGCAGCGCGAGCGCGACCAGGTGCTGGTGCAGTTTGCCAACCGCAGTTGTTCGGTTCTGGTGGCGACCGATGTCGCTGCGCGCGGCCTGGATATCGACCAGCTTGAAGCGGTGATCAACGTCGACGTCACGCCCGATCCCGAGGTGTACATTCATCGTATCGGCCGCACCGGACGCGCCGGCCTGGACGGCTGGGCGCTGAGCCTTGCCAGCACCAACCAGATGCGGCGGGTGGCCAATATCGTTCAGGAACTGGGATCCGAGGTGGAATGGCACCCGCTCAGTGATCTGCAACCCGCCAGCGACGAGCCGCTGGTGCCGCCGATGGCGACCTTGCAAATTTTGGGGGGGCGCAAAGAGAAGATTCGCCCCGGCGACGTGCTGGGCGCGCTCACCAGCGGGGCAGGTTTTACCCGCGAGCAGATCGGCAAAATCACCGTCACCGACATGTCCACTTATGTCGCGGTGGAGCAGGGGATCGCACACGAAGCGCTGCGCAGGCTGTCCTCAGGCACCCTGAAAGGGAAAACCATCAAGGTGCGCATGCTGGAGGGTTCGGAGGACGCCCCATCCCGCGAGAGGGCGCCTGCTGGCGCCCGCCGTCCACCCCGGGAACGGAACAGGCGGACGCGTTAGAGCGTCTGCACGAACGCCAGCACCTCCGCCGCGTGGCCCGGCGCCTTCAACCCACGCCAGCTTTTCACCAGCTTGCCTGTTGCGTCGAACACGAAGGTGCTGCGCTCGACGCCGCGCACCTGCTTGCCATACATGTTCTTCAGCTTCATCACCTTGAACAACTCGCAAGCCTTTTCCTCGGTGTCGGCCAGCAACTCGAACGGAAACTCATGCGCGGCCTTGAAGCCTTCGTGCGACTTGATGCTGTCGCGTGAGATGCCGACGACGAGGGTGTTGGCCTTGCCGAAGTCCTGGTAGAGGTCACGGAATTCCTGGCCTTCGAGGGTGCAGCCGGACGTGTTGTCCTTGGGGTAGAAATACACCACGACGTTCTTGCCGCGATGGTCGGACAGTTTGAACTGGGTGTCTCCGGTGGACGGGAGGTCGAAGTCCTTGATGACGGGATCACTCATGGGGCACCTTTCTTAGCGGGTTGATGATTTGAGCAGGATGATGACGGCACCGGCGCCGCCATCGACGGTGCGCGCCTGACAGAACGCGAGCACGTCTTCGCGCTGCATGAGCCAGTGGCGCACCTTGTTTTTCAGCACCGGCAGGCGGTTTTTCGAGCCGTAGCCCTTGCCGTGGATGACGCGGACGCAGCGCCGGTCTTCGAGATGACAGCGGTTGAGAAAGGCCGCCAGCGCCACGCGGGCCTCATCGCCTGTGTGGCCGTGCAGGTCGAGTTCCCCCTTGATGACCCAGCCGCCGCGGCGCAATTTCCTGAGCGCGGCGGTGGGCACCCCAGGGCGCACGAATACCAGTTCCTCGCCGGTTGAAACAGCGGCATCCCCGTCCCACGGGTCGGACAGTGCATCGACCATGACCTGCTGTTCGTCGCGCAGGCGCTGACGAGCGATGGGCTTGCGTCGCTGATGCGGGATGTCCGCCCGATTGGCCGGTGGCAGCGGCGTCACGTCGGCGACGGCGCGACGAAACAGCACGACGCCATCCGGCTGGGGCTTGGGTTTATGCGGGGCCTGATGAAGCGTAGCGGGCCGGTTGGCCTGCTCGCGCAATGTGCGGCGCGCGCGGACCAGCGCCTCGAACGAGGCGAGGGCGAGCGCACTGCCGCGGGCGCGCTTCACGCTGCGTTTTCCCGATCAGGCTTTGCCGAGCGCATCCAGGTAGCGCTCGGCATCGAGCGCGGCCATGCAGCCGGTGCCGGCGCTGGTGACGGCCTGGCGGTAGATATGGTCCTGCACGTCACCGGCGGCGTAGACGCCTTCAATGCTGGTGGCGGTCGCGTTGCCCTTGTTGCCGCCCTTGGTAATGATGTAGCCGCCTTCGAGATCGATCTGGCCTTCGAAGATGCTGGTGTTGGGTTTGTGGCCGATGGCGATGAAGATGCCTGTCAGTTTGATGTCCTTGGTCTTGTCGTCCTTGGTGCTCTTGATGCGCATGCCGGTGACGCCGGTCTTGTCGCCCAGCACTTCGTCCAGGGTGTGGTCGAGTTCGAGGCTGATCTTGCCTTCCTTGACCTTTTCCATCAGGTGGTCGACCAGGATCTTCTCGGACTTGAAGGTGTCGCGGCGATGCACCACGGTGACGTGCTTCGCGATGTTGGCCAGATACAGCGCTTCCTCGACCGCGGTGTTGCCGCCGCCGATGACCGCGACATCCTGGTTCTTGTAGAAGAAACCGTCGCAGGTGGCGCAGCCCGACACGCCCTTGCCCATGAACGCCTGCTCGGACGGCAGGCCGAGGTACATGGCCGAGGCGCCGGTGGCGATGATCAGCGCATCGCAGGTGTAGGTGCCGGAATCGCCGATCAGGGTGAAGGGCTTTTCGGTCAGCTTGGCGGTGTGGATCTGGTCGAAGATGATTTCGGTGTTGAAGCGTTCGGCGTGGCGCTGGAAGCGGTCCATCAGCTCGGGGCCCTGCACGCCGTCGACGTCGGCCGGCCAGTTGTCGACTTCGGTGGTGGTCATCAGCTGGCCGCCCTGCTGCATGCCGGTGATGACAACCGGGGAAAGGTTGGCGCGCGCGGCGTAGACGGCGGCGGAATAACCGGCATGCAGCAGGGCGGCCAGCTGATGACTACCACCGAAGTCGACAACTGGCCGGCCGACGTCGACGGCGTGCAGGGCCCCGAGCTGATGGACCGTTTCCAG
>JAWOJD010000126.1:0-4732 GCA_046484355.1 Thiobacillus sp. | reverse complement strand
CATGAGCGTGTCTGAGCCAAAGCCACAGTCGCCGCGCACGATTTGGGGACGATGGTTTGGCGGCAGGTCATCGAGCACCCGAAGCAAGCCGGGCAGGCTGTGGCTGCCGGTGTGCTCGTTGCCGGCTTTGACTTCAACGCCCAGCACCAGGCGCAAACCTGCCATGAGATAGGTGTGGTAGCTGTGCGAGGAGACGCGACATGGCGCTAATGGCAGTTCTCCTTTTCGAGGAATTCACAAGCTTCGCAGGCGCCCATCCCGTCGTATGCGCTTAGGCTACAAGTGGAATCACTTGTTCTGAAGTCCGCGCGTGACAATTATTGACTTTTATTTTTATATGGATAATATTATCCGTCCGTGAATAAAATCCAATAAAAGGTGGGAAATGCATTACTTCGCGCGCCCCGTACTTGCGCAGAACCTAACCGATAGCTTGCGCGGACAAACTTTGTTCGGCGATGAGCACAACGGCCTGTTTCTTGCCGCCCCTCGCCGCACAGGCAAATCTACATTTCTACAGAACGATCTCAAGCCAGTGCTCGAAGCAGCGGGCTGCGTCGTGGTGTACACCGACCTGTGGGCGGATAGAGCGCGGGACCCGGGCGAGTTAATTGCTGAATCCATTGGTCAGGCCCTAACTGAGCACCTTGGCCTGGTCGCACGCACCGCCAAAGCAGCGGGCCTCGACCAGGTAAGCTTGGCGGGCTGGCTAAAAATCGACACAACTAAAATTGGCAAACTCGACGGGACGACACTTGCAGATGCCCTCAAAGCCTTGCACGGGGCCGCAAAAAAACCGGTAGCGCTCATCATCGACGAGGCTCAGCATTCGTTGACCAGCAACGCCGGTGAAACCGCAATGACGGCGCTCAAATCAGCGCGCGACCAGATGAATAAGCCGGGCGAAGTCAATCTCATGTTGGTCATGTCCGGGTCCGACCGCGACAAGCTCCTGCGCCTAGTGAATACGACGGGAGCACCCTTCTACGGATCGACTATCAGCAAGATGCCCTTGCTTGACCGTGCTTTTGTCGAATCAGTGGCAACGCGTATTGAATCCGTCCGCAAAGACCCGGATCCCGTCGACGTTGACAAGTTGTGGACAGCCTTCCAACTGTTCGGCCATCGACCACAATTCTTCGCCAAGGCCTTGGGCTTCGCGCTCAACCCGCTCAACGATATTCAAGTCAGATTCGAAGATTACACCCTGACGGAGGCGATACGTCAGCAGGCCGCCGACGAAGCCCAAATGGAATCTAGCTACATCGCACTCAAGCCGCTCGAACAAGCCATCATCTGGCGCCTACTCGATCGCGGAGAGTTGTTCCGCCCCTACGACGCGGATACGCTGCAATTCTATGAAGCGAAAGTCGGTAAGAAGGTGACACCGGCGCAAGCGCAGAACGCATTGGAGACTCTGCGCTCATTAAACCCGGCCCTGGTGAGGAAGTCCGCTAGAGGCGAATACGCTTTGGATGACGCGATGATGCACCAGTGGTACGCAAAGCGAGTGCAAGCGGATGCCTGGCCCCCGGCGGACGACTGGTCACCCGCGAACACCGAACCCACTGAACTGTAAATCGACCCTTGGCGCTCAGCCAGTTCGACCGTCTGCTCCCTGGCAACTATGAGACTTTCGTCGGCTGTGGTTTCATGTGGCGGGCTTGGACTGGAATGCGTGGCGCGTTTGAATTGGAATGGGTGGCTGTTTTAGAGTGGAATACGCAACCAGCCCTGCCAGGTCGAGACGTAGGTGAAATCCGAGACCCATAGCTGGTTCGGACGATCCGCTTGAACTGGCGATTCACCCGATCCAGCGGACACGGCTGTTTGGGATCCGGCACCGTCGTACGCACGACACGGCCGCGCACCGCGCCGCGCCGCGCAATCCCAGGCGGCTCATCAGGCGCTCGACGGTGCAGCGCGCGACGTCGGTGCCTTCGCGTTTCATCTGCCGCCAGACCTTGTCCGCGCCGTAGACCTCAAGATTGGCCTGCCAGACGCGTTCGATCTCGGGCATCAACACATCGTCGCGTAGCGCACGCGCACAACGCAAAGCGGGATTGCGCTGGCGCGCGGCATGACGCCGGTATCCTGACGGGGCGATCTGCAAAACCTTGCAGATCGGCTCGACCCCGAAGGTATCGCGATGCCGGTCAACGAAATCGTTCAGGATTTGAGACGGCGGTCGAGCTCCGCCTGGGCGAAAAACGCGCTGGCGAGTTTCAGGATCTCGTTCGCCCGTCGCAACTCCTTGTTCTCGCGTTCGAGTTCCTTGACGCGTTGCGCCTCGGCTGTAGTCACGCCCGGACGCTGGCCAGTGTCGATCTCATGCCGGCTCACCCAGGTATGCAGGGTGGCCGCCGAGCAGCCGATCTTGGCCGCAATCGATTCAATGGCGGCCCACTGTGATGGATGGCTGGCGCGACACTCGCTAACCAGGCGTACGGCGCGTTCGCGGACTTCAGGGGAAAACTTCACGGGTTTCTTCATAAGGACTCCATCTTCTCAAGGATTGGAGCCTCCTCAAAACCCGGGGCGGTTCAATCAGTTAAACACAAAGGCACGAAGAAGGGCGGTGGAAGTTATGGCATCAGATTTCATGTGTCTTGCTCAGCAGTGAATGAATTTGGCCAGCCAGGTCAGGTAGGTCGTTGTGAACTGTCTTCCAGACTATTTCAAGGTCTACCTTGAAGTAACCGTGAGCCAGTGCATTGCGCATTTCGTAAGCAAATCCCCATGGAACTTCAGGGTGATCTTGTGTTAACTCGGGGTGATGGGAATCAAAATTCCGGCATGCTTCGCCGATGATCTCGAAATTACGGATCACGGCATCCTGGGTTTTTTGGCATCTTCAAGAAATTGCACCTCGGTCATGTCCTCGACATAGAGGTGAATTCGCCGGATGGCTTCCAGGATGTGCCCCAGATATTCCGGCACACGCAGCTTGTCCGCCTTGCTCATACTAACTCTGCCTCCAGCAGTATTTTCTCACGGTAGCTGTCCGGTAATGCCTTGGGGGTCAACACATCAACGGGTATGCCTAGAAGCTGGCGTAGCTCGTAGCGAATCGCGCCAATATCCATGAGCGTGGTGGCTGAAGTTGGCTCGACGAGTAAATCCAGGTCGCTTTTATCAGTATCGACGCCATGCAGAACCGAGCCGAACACACGGATGTGTGTCACGTGATGTCGAAGTGCTATCTGGCGTATGGCTACGCGATGAGTTTGCAGGGCTTCGGAGGGACGCATGTCAGTTCTTCTCGGTTAACCACAAAGGTACGAAGGGGAATAATAATCTCATGTGCTTTATTCCTTATCGAACTATTCGTTTGAGGCCGTCTTTTATCAGGACGGAGTTGAAGTTGACCAGCAAGCCTAGTCGTATTCTGCGTATTTGAGGTAGGTGAGCAGTTGGGCGTCGTAGAGGGGCTGCTTTTTTTTACTGACCACAAAGGCACAAAGAGAAGATAAAGGACAAACCGGTGCTGCGGTGGTTACCCATTTGGCGAGAGAGGGTGGTCAGGCACGTTCGCGCTTGCTTCTCTTCGACGCGGCCTTCACATAGACGCTCTCGGGGATGTCATACATTCCGGCGGCGCGGGCCGCGGCGCGGTAATCGGCTGATCCGCTCACCTTGTGGGCCGCGACCCACGATTTGACGGAGGATTGTGGAACCTTGCGATGCCCTCCAGCCGTTTTTGTCGCTCCAGGGAGTTGATCTTGGTCGATCAGCATCGCGACATAAGGCCGGCTGCAATCCATCATCTGGGCAGCCTCTTCGGTGCTCAGCATCGGATCGCTCTCGACGACGGGGAGACCAGCGACCAAGCGCTCGGCGACCTGCGCGATGTGCATCTGCAAGGCGAGGCGAGCCTTGCTCGATTCGGAATCGGCCCCATCGAGCAAGGCATGGAGAGCGGCCAGAAGCGATTTCGACTCCACGCTCTTTTTTGACTTGTTGATGCGCGATGCGAGACGGCGGGCCACGCCCCCCAGCAGGTCAGCATCGGATTTGTCATGGGTGGATGCGATCATCTTGGCCTCCTTTTTGGTTTGGATGTTTCGTTATTTGATCATAAAAACGAAAAAAACGCAACAGAACGATAGGCTGATGGGGTTGCCGCGCTAAACCTTCTTCTGGCAATCCATGCAGTAGACGTTTCCGCCGAACTTGGCCTTGTTGAACCAGCAGAACTTCGCGTCGCTGTAGGCGACTTGGATTCCGCAGGAGGAGCACGCCAATTTGGATTTCGGCTTCTCCTCGTCCGCCGGTGACGCCGGCGCTGGAGCGGCGGCCGGCGCGGGCGCCGGTTTTGCCGCCATAGGCGGGGCCTCATTGGTAAGGCCGAACTTGCCGGCCCAATCGAATGCGATGGGCTTGTGGAGGGACGCGATCTGCCGGGCGAAGGCCTCCAAAGTGTCCGGGCCCACGAGCTTCGCCAGGATCATGGGGTTGTTGCTCGAGTCGAGTTCCTTGTCGATCGTTGTCGTGACGACTCAACTCGCGCTGCAAGGGGTCGATATCGCGGTATCTGGTTGGCGGGACCCCGGTTTGCCTTCGCTGTTGCCGCTCAACCTTCAATCCGGACGCTGCGGCGACGGGTAACGCGGTCGACCAGGCTGCGATAGAGCGGGGCAGGCAGCAGACTGGCGACGAGGTGCTTGAGGTCGCCGGCCTTCCAGTCGGCCTTGCGGAAGGCGCGGCGAAACAGGCGGCGGGCGGACTCGGT
>JAWOJD010000115.1:0-4927 GCA_046484355.1 Thiobacillus sp. | reverse complement strand
AATCCGGGAGCAGGCAAGCTGTTTCCGGGCCGCCTAACAGTTCCCTTTTTTGTTTTTCAAAATGCCCAAGGAGAAAAAAGAGATGAAACGCAAGCTGTTTGTGATATTGTCTGTATTGTTTGCCCTCAGCCTGGTGCTGAGCGCCTGCGCCCCGCAGCCAGCCTCCGCCGCGAAAGTGCGCGTGGCAACCGAAGCCTCGTACCCGCCCTTTGAAATGGTCAACGAGCAAACTCAGGAGCTGGAAGGCTTCGATGCTGAACCTGCCGCACCCCGGCCTCATCATCACCCTGGTCGGCTACTTCGGCCTGCTGTTCCTGACCACCAAGTTCCGCGACAGCGGCTTGGGCATCGGTTTCGTCTTCGCGCTGACCGGCTTCATGGGCTACACGCTCGGCCCCATCCTGAATGCCTACCTCTCCCTGCCCAACGGCAGCCAGGTGGTGATGATGGCGATGGGCGGCACCGCCGCGATTTTCCTCGGCCTGTCGGCCTATGTGATGACCACCCGCAAGGACTTCAGCTTCATGGGGGGCTTCCTCATGGTCGGCATCCTGGTCGCTTTCCTCGCGGGCCTGGGCGCCATCTTCTTCGAGATGCCCGGCCTGTCGCTGGCAGTCTCGGCGATGTTTGTGCTCCTGATGTCCGGTCTCATCCTGTACCAGACCAGCGAAATCATTCACGGCGGCGAAACCAACTACATCATGGCGACCGTCACGCTGTTCGTATCGATCTTCAACCTGTTCACCAGCCTGCTGCATCTGCTGGGTTTTGCCAACAACGACTGATTCATTGATGACTGCAGCAACCAAAACGGCGCCCCCAGTGGCGCCGTTTTTACGCGCCACACCAATTAACCCGGCGGTGCCGTTTTTTATCGATACCCACTGCCATCTCGACGCGGCCGAGTTCAACACAGACCGCGATGCCGAATACACGCGCGCCGTCGAAGCCGGCGTCGGTATCCAGATCATTCCCGCTGTCAGCCGCGACAACTTCGCTGCTGTGGCCGCTTCCTGCGAACGCTATCCTGGCTGCCTGCCCGCATGGGGGCTGCACCCGATGCTGATCGACGTGCACCAACCCGAGCATCTGACCGGGCTGCGCGCACAGGTCGAGGCCCAGCGCCCGGTCGCCATCGGCGAAATCGGGCTCGATCTTTTCTCGGATTTTGATTTTCCAACGCAGGAGTTCTACTACGTCGAACAGCTGAAAATCGCGCAGGAATACGACCTCCCCGTGCTGCTGCACTGCCGCCGCGCCAACGATGAAATCCTCAAGCATCTGCGCAAGATCAAGCTGCGCGGCGGCATCGCCCACGCATTTAACGGCAGCCCGCAACAGGCCGACGAATTCATCAAGCTGGGGTTCAAGCTCGGATTCGGCGGCGCCTTCACCTGGCCGCGGGCCAACAACCTGCGCCGGCTGGCAGTAGACCTCCCGCTGGAAGCCATCGTGCTGGAAACAGACAGCCCCGACATCCCACCAGCCTGGATCGGGCGGGGGCGTAATGCGCCGGGTGAATTGCCACGCATTGCACATACCCTGGCCGAACTCCGCAACATCACCGTCGATGCCGTAGCGCAGGCCACCACGCGAAACGCCTGCGAACTTCTTGGTCTCGCTTTGCCGGCGACCTGCGGCTAGAGCCAGCGTCGCACGCGGGTTTTGTACGCGAGGTAAGGTTCGCCGAACCGGGCTTCGAGATGGGACTCCTCATGCCGGATCACGCCGAAGCGAAGCATGGCCCAGATCAGCGGCGCAAACGCGAGCGGCCAGAACGTATGCAGCAGCAAGGCCACACCCGCGAGAATGAACCAGTCGCCAAGATAAATCGGATTGCGGCTGAACCGGAACGGCCCGCCGGTGCAAAGCGTGGAGGCTGCGCTGTAGGGATTGACCGTGGTGCGGTGACGCGCGAAGGTCCACAATGTCCAGGTGAACAGCGCCAGGCCGACCCCCACCAGCAGCCATCCCAGTGGCTGATTCACCCCCCCCCAGTCCCACGTCAGGGGATGAACATTGCGGTCGAGCCACCAGCCGGCCAGCAAAGCGGCAGCATAAGGTGCGGGCGGCAGAATCAGCGTACGGGGACGGCGGGCATGTTCGGTCATGATCAATCGACGGTGCGGCCAAGGCCAAGTTATGTAGAATAGCCCAAGGTGCCGATTTGCACGCGCCTCATCAATCTGCATCCTGATGAGGCCCCCACGGGAACTCCGTTCCACAAACGGAATCCCTGATACAGTTCCCCACGTATGAAAAATCCCATGAAAACCCTGTTGCTGCTGTTGGCTGTGGTCACCCTGCCCGTCTCCGCCCAGACGTGGAAAATGGACGCTGCCAAAAGCCAGATCAGCTTCGCCATCAAGCAAATGAACGTGCCCTCAGAAGGCGGATTCAAGCGCTTTATTGCCCAGGCGATATTCGACCCTGCCAAACCGGAAGCCGGTCGGTTTCAGTTCGAGGTCGACGTCAATAGCATCGACACCGGGTCGGAAGAAGGCGACAGCGAGGTCAAGCGACCCGCCTGGCTAGACGCTGCGCGCCACCCCAGGGCCAAATTCGTCTCCAGAAGCGTTCGCAAGAATGCGAATGGCAGTTATCTCGTATCGGGCGATTTGACGATCAAGGGGCAGACGCGTCCGTTCACCGCACCCATTTCCATGGTTCGTCAGCCAGGCGGCGGCTTCCTGGCGCAAGGGCGATTCCCCTTGAAGCGCTCGGATTTTGGCATCGGAGGCGGTGACTGGGATGAAGTCGTCGCCAACGAAGCCGACGTCCGTTTCAAACTCATGTTATTGCCCTGAAGGACATCCAGATGAACCAAGCCGCCCTGATTGTGCTCATGGCCGTTTCGCCCGCGCTGTTCGCGGCCGATCGTTTTGTACTCGATCCGGAACACACGTTTCCCAGCTTTGAAATCCGCCACCAGAAAGTGTCGCTCATGCGCGGCAAGTTCAACCGCAGCCAGGGACAAGTCGTGCTTGACCCACTCAACCCGGGCGGCAACCTGATCGAAGTGACAGTGGACGCCAGTTCCGGTGACACGGGCCACGACGAATTGAATCGCAAGCTGCTGGGCGGCAATTTCTTCAACACCGCCCGATTTCCCGACATTCGCTTTGTCGCCCGCGACGTGTCCTTCAAGGATGGCATCCCAATCTCGGCCCAGGGCGAACTGACGATGCTTGGCGTGACCCGGCCGATGGTGCTGGAAATTCGTGAATTCAGCTGCGGCCGGCACTTTCCAACATTTCGCAATTTTTGCGGCGCGGATGTCCACACCACCCTGCGCCGCTCGGATTTCGGCATGAACTACGGCATCCCGCTGATCGGCGATGAGGTGAAGCTGGCGATCGAGGTGGAAGGCTTCCGCGAATAAGGCAACTAGCGTAGTTACAGGTCGGAATGTGAAATCGCGCGCAGAAACTCGTTTCGCCGCTGATCGCTCTCCCTGAAACAGCCAGTAAATGCCTGCGTGACGACACGCTCATCGCCGCGCCGGTCCTCCCCCAGCAACAAACACAACTGCTCGGCCTCGATGATGCAGGCCGCGCCTTGCGCCAGTCCATGTGCAACAAGCGCCTCGGCAATGTCGCGCGTCATCCATTCCTGATAGGTAAAACGATGGCCGATTGCATCGACCATGCGCGCGATCCGCCCGAACCCGTGCAACCGCCCTCCCGGCACGTAGGCCACATGGGCCACACCCCGAAACGGCACCAGATGGTGCGGGCATACGCCATGCACCGCTATGCCCCGCACCACCACCATGTCATCTCGATCGTCGGAAAACCCTTCGCCAAGCGCTTCAGCGGGAGAGATCGCATAGCCGCCAAGCAGGCGATTCTGCCAGAGCTCCCGCACGCGTTGCGCCGTGCGTCCCGTGTGCACTGAATCCGGTGCCACGCCGCACGCCGCCAGCATCGCGTTGACCGCATGCTCGAACGCAACCGGATCAAATGGCCCGGTTTGGGGAATGCCCAGACTGCCACCTCCTTGCGGAGTATGGCAATCATGATCGCAGGCGTCAGTCATCCTGGTTCAGCGTCGCTTTCAGGAATTCGAGCGTGCGCGTCCACGAATCTTTATCGGCCCCATTATCATATTTGAGCGGCAGATTGAACTGCGCGGCATAACTGTCCGCCTCGCGATTGGTAAACGTGTGCTTTACGCCAGGATACGCAACGAACATGTAGTCTGCCTTGGCGTTGTCCATCTCGGTCTTGAACGCCTCGACCTGGGCGGGCGGCACGATGGGGTCGGCCTCCCCGTGGAAAACGCGCAGCTTTGCCTTGATGTCGCCGGGCTTCACCGACACGTCGGTTGCCAGCACACCGTGATAACTGACGACCGATTTCAGCGGCAGCCCGGCACGCGCCATGTTCAACACGATTCCGCCCCCAAAACAGTAGCCCAGGGCTGCGATATCGCCCTTTTTCACATTCGGCTGGCTGGCGAGGTATTTCTCGGCGGCCTGAAAACGCGCCAGCGCCAGGGGAGGATTCTTGTTCACGCTCCCGGCAAGGCCACCGGCATCCTTGGGATTATCGGCCGTACGACCGTTGCCGTACATGTCGACCACCAGCGCAACATACCCTTCCGCTGCGAGCATGCGGGCACGTTTTCTGGCGTAATCATTCACCCCCCACCATTCCGGGACAACCAACACGCCGGGGCGGGGGGCCTTGGTTGCATCGTCGTAGGCTATGAATCCCCGCATGGGGGTCTCGCCAGCCTTGTAGCTGACGTCCATCCCGACGATCGCCGCCAACGCAGGGGAGGCGGACAAAACCAAAAAGAACGCAAGAACGGTTTTCATGATCACTCCTTCGATAAGTGTGGCAAGAGGATACCGCGCTTGCACGCACGCCTACAACAAACGCGTCACGATTGGGCTGTTGCGCGTGACCTGCTTGCGTCCAAT
>JAWOJD010000121.1:0-35390 GCA_046484355.1 Thiobacillus sp. | reverse complement strand
ACACCATCGAAGCCAAGACCAACGCGCTCGCCACCGCCAGCCACAAGCTCGCCGAGCAGATGTACCAGTCCGAGCAGGCCAAGGCGCAGCCGGGCGAAGCGGCCAGTGGGGGCGCGGGTGCGGCCGACGACAACGTGGTCGATGCCGAGTTTGAAGAGGTGAAGGACAAGTAAGGGGATAGGAGTTAGGGGCTAGGAATTAGGGAAGGTCGCGCTATGCGCGGCCTTTCCATTTATCCTGCCCCTCACCCCCCTAGCCCCTAGATCCTAATTCCCAGCCCCTACACACAATGAGCAAACGCGACTACTACGAAGTCCTCGGCGTCGCCAAGAACGCCTCGGACGAAGAAATCAAGAAGGCTTACCGCAAGCTGGCCATGAAGCACCATCCTGACCGCAACCCGGACGACAAGGGCGCGGAGGAAAAATTCAAGGAAGCCAAGCTAGCGTACGAAATCCTGTCCGATGCGGACAAGCGTGCGACCTACGACCAGTTCGGTCACGCCGGGATCGACCAGCAGGCAGGAATGGGCGGTGGCCACGGCGGCGGCGCCGGTTTTTCCGATGCCTTCTCGGATATTTTTGGCGACATTTTCGGCGGAGGCGGCGGCAACCGCCGCGACCGCGTCTATCGTGGGGCCGACCTGCGCTACAACCTGGAAATCGGGCTGGAAGAAGCCGCACGCGGCACCGAGACCAAGATCCGCGTCCCCTCGCTGGAAGAATGCGGCGTTTGTCACGGCAGCGGCGCCAAGCCCGGCACCCAGCCCACCACCTGCACCACCTGCGGCGGGCATGGCCAGGTGCGCATCCAGCAAGGCTTTTTCTCGGTGCAGCAAACCTGCCCGCGCTGCAACGGCACCGGCAAGATGGTGGCCAGCCCCTGCACCGCCTGCCATGGCGAAGGCCGCGTCAAGAAGCACAAGACGCTTTCGGTCAAGATTCCGTCCGGAGTCGACAGCGGCGACCGCATTCGTCTGGGTGGAGAAGGCGAAGCCGGCGTCAACGGCGGCCCGGCTGGTGACCTCTATGTGGTGATCCATCTCAAGGATCATCCCGTTTTCAAGCGCGACGGCGACGACCTGCATTGCGAAATGCCGATCAGCTTCGCCGCTGCCGCACTGGGCGGCGAGCTCGAAATCCCCACCCTGGAAGGTCACGCCAAGATCAAGATTCCGGCCGAAACCCAATCGGGCAAGGTGTTCCGCCTGCGCGGAAAAGGCATCAAGGGCGTGCGCAGCCACGCGCCGGGCGACCTGCTGTGCCATATGTTGGTAGAAACGCCGGTGAATCTGAGCGAACGTCAGCGCGAATTGCTACGCGAGTTTGAGTCCCTGAGCCCCGGCCGCAACAATAACCCGCGCGCACAGTCGTTCATGGACAAGGTGAAGGCGTTCTTCGGGTAAGGCGCTGTTTATCCGCGAAGGTGGCCAAGCCTGACCGTTCGTAGAGATCCAGGATTACCAGGACTGGCTTTTCTTCGCGACCTTCGCGGACGAAATCAGGGTTTCACCCGCCAACCCCTCAGGGCGTAGCTGCCGAAAATAACCGGAAAAAATTCTGGGTGGTGGCTTCGCCCACCGCCTCGACGGTGAGCCCGCGCACCCGCGCGATTTCTTCCGCCACGTGCATCACGAAGCCCGGCTGGTTGGTCTTGCCGCGATGCGGCACCGGCGCCAGATACGGCGCATCGGTCTCGATCAGCATGCGTTCCAGTGGAATGGCCGCCGCAACGTCGCGCAGCGCTGCTGCATTCTTGAAGGTCACGATGCCCGAGAAGGAAATATAAAAGCCCTGCTCGATGGCGGCCTCGGCCACGGCCAGGCTTTCGGTAAAGCAATGCATCACCCCGCCCGCCTCCCCTGCCTGTTCCTCGCGCATGATACGCAGCGTATCGTCCGCAGCTGACCGGGTGTGAATCACCAGTGGCTTGCGGCAGGCACGTGCGGCCCGGATATGAGTCCGGAAGCGCTCCCGCTGCCACTCGAGATCGCCGGTCAGTCGAAAATAATCCAGGCCTGTTTCGCCAATCGCCACCACCTTGGGGTGATCGGCCAGTGCCACCAGTTCGTCCACCGTGGGTTCAGTGCAGTCCTCGTGATCGGGATGCACGCCGACCGATGCATAGACATTGGGGTGCGCGTCGGCCAGCGCGAGGATGTCAGGGAATTTTTCCAGCTCCACGCTGATGCACAGCGCATGGCTCACCTGATTCTGCGCCATGAGATCGAACATCTCAGGCAACTTGTCGGCGAGATCGGGAAAATTGATGTGGCAGTGGGAATCGATATACATGCGATGAGCGCGCACCGCACGGCGGTGCTAAAGGGTATGTGTGGGACGGACCGATTTTAACGAACCGCCGAGCAATCCTTCAATCTTGTTTTGCGCTGCCTTGCCGCTCTCGTTGAAAGCAAACTGCACGCCCACGCCCTGGGTCCGGCCACCGTGCGCGCCGGCAGGCGTCACCCACACGACCTTGCCCGACACGGGCAGCTTGGCGGGATCGTCCATCAGGGTCAGCAGCATGAACACTTCCTCGCCCATTTTGTGGCTCTTGTTGGTGGGGATGAACAGCCCGCCACCTTTGACAAACGGCATGTATGCGGCAAAAAGTGCGGACTTTTCCTTGATCGACAAGGAAAGCACGCCTGGGCGAGGCTGCCCTGAAACCTCATTGGATGCTGCACTCATGGTCATCTCTCATCAATCAAACAGGTGTCGATATTGAATCAGCCAGGCTTCCTGTTGCAAGGCCCGGTTGAGAGGGTGCATCAGGGTTCGACCGGCATCGGCATGGGTTTTTACCAGCGCGAGCAGCTTCGACAATTCTACCTTCGCCCCCAACTGCGTCAGTTCCCTCTCGAAATCCCGATTGAACTGTACACGCCCCTGCAAACGCACCGCCAGCAAATCCTCCAGCCATTTATACGCAACCGCGTGCCATGTCTGCGGCCTGATCGCTTTCCAGCGCTCAGCCAGCACAACCGGATCGATCTGCCGGGATCGCGACAGCGCTTCGAGCACGCTGCGCCGTTCATCGAGTTCAGCACCTTCTGCCCAGTTCATCGCATCCAGCGGCGCCCCGCCGGACAAAGCCAGCAGCGTCCCGGCATCCGCGATCTGGTGTCCGGCCAGCCAGCGCAGTGCGATATCCGTTGCCGGCAGGCCAACATCGAGGCGCGTACAGCGGCTGCGTATCGTCGGCAACAGTCGACGGGGCTGATCCGACACCAGCACGAACACCGTATTTAACGGCGGTTCCTCGAGTACCTTTAACAGGGCGTTGGCTGCCGCCAGATTGAGGCTGTCTGCCGGGCTGACCAGCACCACGCGAAACCCTGCGCGATAGGTCGACAACTGGACAAAATCGACTGCTTCCCGCGCCTGATCGACCTCGATGGCGACCGCCATCCGGATATCCCCATCCTTGCCTGCTTTTTCCTGCAGGGTAACGTGACGAAAATCAGGGTGCGACCCGGTCTCAAACCAGTGACAGGCGGGGCACGTTCCGCATGCTGCGCCCTCGGCCAGCGGTGCTTCGCACAACAGGGCCTGTGCCCATGCCCGCGCCAGCGCGCCCTTGCCCACCCCGCGCGGACCTGACAGCAGCAAGGCCTGCGCCGGACGCGCCCGTGTCGTCAACAAGCGCGCCCATGTGCCCGCCAGCCAGGGATAGGGCGCGTTCACAGCATGCCTCGCAATTGCACGCCGATTTCAGCCTGAATGGCGGCAATGCTCTGGCGGGCATCCAGGACGCGCATCCGCCCGGGCTCGGCCCGGGCACGTTCGAGATATGCGTTGCGCACCTTGCCAAAGAACGTGTCAGCTTCGCGCTCGAAACGGTCTGCAGCGCGTGCAGCGGACCGCCGCGCCTCGGCAACCTCGAGCGGCACATCGAACAACAGGGTCAGATCGGGGGCGAATCCGCGTTGCACCCAGCTTTCCAGCGCAGCGATGCGCTCCACGGCAATGCCACGCCCACCACATTGGTAGGCATAGCTGGCATCGGTGAAGCGGTCGGACACGACCCATGCGCCCCGCGCGAGCGCGGGCCGAATCAGTTCGGCCAGATGGGCCTGGCGGGCAGCGAACATCAGCAGCAATTCCGTATCGGCATCCATGTCGCGATGCAGCAGCAGTTCCCGCAGGGTTTCGCCGAGCGGTGTGCCGCCAGGCTCGCGGGTCACGATGACCTCCCTACCTTGCTGGCGCACCCAGTCAGCAACGAAAGCCAAGTGTGTGCTTTTACCCGCGCCGTCGACGCCTTCGAGAGTGATGAATTTACCAGGGGTCGTCATCGCTGGTAGCGGTTCACCGCCTGATTGTGGGCTTCAAGGTTGCTGGAAAACACATGGGTGCCATCGCCACGCGACACGAAATACAGTGCTTTGGTACTGGCCGGATTGAGCGCAGCCTGAATCGCTGCCTCACTGGACATCGCAATCGGTGTGGGTGGCAAGCCGCCACGCGTGTAGGTGTTGTACGGCGTGTCGGTTTGCAGATCGACCTTGCGCAGGTTGCCGTCGAAGCGTTCGCCCAGGCCATAGATCACGGTGGGATCAGTTTGCAGGCGCATGCCCAACCTCAAACGATTAAGAAAGACGCCGGCAATTTGCGGACGCTCGAACGCCGCGCCAGTTTCCTTTTCCACCACTGACGCCATGATAAGCGCTTCATACGGCGTCCGATAAGGCAGGCCGGGCGCACGCTTCTCCCAGGCAGCCAGCAGTTTTTCCTGCTGAAGGCGGTAGGCACGGCGCAGCACGTCAAGATCGGACGAATACGGCGAGAAGAAATACGTATCTGGAAACAGCAATCCCTCCAGATGCGTTTCGGTCGCGCCGATGGCTTTCAGCAATTCGGCCGTGCTCATATCAGCACTGTCGTTCTTGAGCATGGGCTGCGCTGCCATCGCCGCGCGTACCTCCCGCCAGTTCCAGCCTTCGATGAACCGCACCATGCCCTGCATCACCTCGCCGCGCTCGATCTTAGCGTAGAGCCCCAGCGGCGTGATCGGCTTGTCGAGCTGATAAACCCCCACTTTCAGCTGCCGACTCTTGCCCAGCACGCGCCCAAGCAGCCAGAACGCGCGCGCGTTGCCGATCACTTCCTCGCGCTCGAGCATCATACTCAGGCTTCGTAAATGGGTGCCGGGCGTGACATGGAAGGTTTTCGGCAGCGGCTCGATGTGCAGCGTCCGGTTCGCATACCAAGTCAGGCTGCCTGCCCCTACCAGCGCAAGCAGGATCACGAACAGGAGCAACCGTTTAATCAGTTTCTTCATACAGAGCGTTATTCAGGGTTGTCGTCCAGCCTGCGGGAGGCCAGGTTTTGTCATCCAGCCTGCCCACCCGGCGCACGCCAATGAGGCTATTGCAGATCATGCATTCATCGGCAGCAAGTATAACGTCTGGAAGCAGTCGACCGACATGGACGCGGATGCCCATCCGGATTGCAGCACGCAACAAACGCGATCGGGCCACGCCCGCCACGCCACATTCGCTTAAATCCGGCGTCATCAGCTCTCCGTTCCTGACGGCGAAGACATTGCTCATCACGCCACCGATCACCGCACCGCTGTCATCACACAGCAAACCTTCGAAAATAGCGGCATCGTCCCACTCCGCCCGTGCGAGCACATTTTCCAGCCGATTCAGATGCTTGACTCCCGCCAGCCGGGGTTGCCGTGCCAGCCGCAGGATGCACCAGCGCACCGTGACATCTACTGACGGATTGGAATTTGCATGTGGCGGCAAAGGCGCGGCCATCACAATGCGCGTGCCGGACCGAGCCGCGGGAAGTGCATAACCGCGCGCACCCTCACCCCGCGTGAGCACAATCTTGACGACCCCCTGCCCGGCTTCGGCGACTTGGCAGACCTCGTCATACAACATGGCTTCATCGGGACACGCCAGCGCAAGCGCAGCACAATCGGCAACCAGCTTGGCGTAATGATCCGCCCACCACAGTGGCTGCCCGCCCTCCGTGCGCAGGGTGCGAAACACGCCGTCGCCATAGGCCAGCCCACGATCACGCGCACTTACGGTATCCACCGACTGCCCGTTGACGAGCGTCATGCGCAATCCAGTGCGCGTAACAGTCCACGGGCCTTGGCGCGCGTTTCATCGAGTTCGCGCTCGGCAACGGAATCCGCGACGATCCCAGCGCCCGCGCGAAAGCTCACGTCATGACCGCGCGCCAGAAAACTGCGGATCAGAATATTGAAGTCGAAGCTCCCATCCTGATTGATGTAGCCCACGCTGCCGGTATAGCTGCGACGTGGCGTCTGCTCCAGTTCGTTGATGATCTGCATGGTGCGCACCTTGGGACAACCGGTAATCGTGCCGCCGGGAAACACCGCGCGCAGCGCCTCAAACACGCTCACGCCGGGACGCAACTGTCCGCAGACGGTGGATTCGATATGGTGCACATGCTGGTAGCTGGCAATCTCCATCAGCGCCGCCACCTTCACGCTGCCAGGTTCGCACACTCGACCAAGATCATTGCGTTCCAGATCGACCAGCATGACATGCTCGGCGCGCTCCTTCGGATGCGCCTGCAGCCGCGTGCGCAAGGCTGCATCTTCCGCTGCATCCTCGCTTCGGGGGTGGGTGCCTGCAATCGGCCTGGTTTCCAGCACGCCACTGCGATCGAGGCGAATCAGCCGCTCGGGAGACGAACTCACGATCGACCAGTCTTCCATCTGCAATAGTGCGGAAAACGGCGCGGGGTTTGCCTGCATCAAGCGCGCAAACAATGAGGCGGGCGAAACCGTTGCCGCGAATGCGGCCTGCCAGCCACGAGAAAGGTTGACCTGGAACACGTCGCCTGCCCGAATGTATTCCTGGATCCGTGCAACCCCCGCCAAAAACACGGCGGGGTCATCTTCCCGCAATTGCACCATCGCAGGCACCCTCGGGATCCCAGGCTGGGTCTGCGCAAGATCATGCGCCATGCGCTCAACCAGCGCGCCCTGCCCAGCCTCGCCGACCAGAACACACCGCCTGTTTTCACGATTGAACAGGATCGCAGCCGGAATGCGCGCCAGCCATGCCAGCGGGTATTCGGCATCCCCGGCCAGCCCCACGCTGGATTCGAACAGCCCGCCCAGTTCATACGCAAGGGCGCTCAACCAGCCACCGGTAAACGGCAGGCCGTGGTGCGACTCGATGGAGGGATGGGGAAGACGCTGCATCGCCGGGTGGGACTGCAATCCATGCAGGCCATCGGCTGATGAAATACGGGTCACATCCTGCGGAAAAGCAAACAGAATGTCCCAGCCTGTGTTGCCACTGCCGTGGAACAGGCCCGGGTAGCGCTGGGGGTTGGTTGCCTGCAGTCCCGCGAGGTCTGGGCCCGGTCGATCAGGCGATAATGGCCATTCCCGGATTTCCAGCGCGCTCATCGCGGCCCGGATCAGACGCGCTTGAAAACAAGCGAACCGTTGGTTCCACCAAAACCGAAGTTGTTTTTGAGTGCAACGTCGATCTGCATATCACGCGCAGTATTGGCGCAATAATCGAGATCGCACTCCGGGTCCTGCGAGAAAATATTGATCGTTGGCGGCGACACCTGATGATGCACGGCCAGGATGGCAAATACCGACTCGACCCCGCCAGCCCCCCCCAGCAGGTGCCCGGTCATCGACTTGGTCGAGTTGACCACCGATTGATACGCGGCATCCCCCAAGGCGAGTTTGATCGCATCGGTCTCGTTCTTGTCGCCCAGCGGGGTCGACGTGCCGTGCGCGTTGATGTAATTCACCTGATCGGCATTCACGCCGGCATCGGCCATCGCGTTCAGCATTGAGCGCTTGGGCCCGTCCGTGCTTGGGGCCGTCATGTGGTACGCGTCCCCGCTCATGCCGAATCCTGCCACCTCGGCGTAGATTCTGGCGTCGCGTTTTTTGGCGTGCTCGTATTCTTCCAGCACCATCACCCCGGCGCCCTCGCCCAGCACGAAGCCATCGCGGTCCTTGTCCCACGGACGGCTGGCGGTTGCCGGGTCGTCATTTCGGGTAGACAGCGCGCGCGCGGCGGCAAACCCGCCGAGTCCCAACGGTGAAAGTGCATCCTCTGCTCCGCCGGCGATCATCACATCGGCGTCGCCGTGCTCGATCATGCGGGCAGACAGGCCAATGGCATGCAGGCCCGTGGTGCAGGCGGTGACCACGGCCAGATTGGGTCCCTTGATTCCATAATGAATCGACAGGTTGCCGGAAATCATGTTGATGATGGAACCGGGGATGAAGAAAGGAGAAATCTTTCTTGGACCCGACTCCATCAGCAGGGTATGTGTTTCCTCGATCATCGGCAAACCGCCGATTCCGGAACCAATATTGATGCCGATACGTTCGGCATTGGACTCGGTAACCTCGAGTCCAGAATCGCGCATCGCCTGGATGCCCGCAGCCATGCCGTACTGGATAAAGATATCCATGCGGCGGGCTTCCTTCGGATTGATGTATTGCTCGATATCAAAGTCCTTCACCTCGCCCGCCATGTGCGACGCAAAGGGTGAGGGATCAAAACGGGTGATCCGGGCAATCCCGGTGCGACCTGCAACCAGGTTGGCCCAGGCTTCCGGTATGGTGTTTCCGACTGGGGAAACGATCCCCAGTCCGGTGACGACGACGCGACGTTTGGACAAAAGTCGGGACCTTTATTGCGCGTTGAACATTCAGCTCGAGTGGCTGTTGACGTAGTCGATCGCTTGCTGGACGGTGGTGATCTTCTCTGCGTCTTCGTCAGGAATCTCGCAACCAAACTCTTCTTCCAGCGCCATTACCAGCTCAACCGTGTCGAGCGAGTCGGCACCCAGATCGCCAACGAAGGAAGATTCATTCTTGATATCTGCTTCATTGACGCCCAATTGCTCGGCGACGACTTTGGTTACACGTTGTACGTTATCCATTACTGATCCTCTCTTGAAATAGGAGCTTCATCGAAATGAAGCCGGGAAAATTAGACCGGGCAATTCTACCAAACTTTGCCCGATGCTCATGCCATATACATGCCGCCGTTGACGTGTAGCGTAGTACCTGAAATATAGCCCGCAGCTGGCGATGCCAGAAACCCGACGGCCTGGGCGATATCGTCGGCCGATCCCAGTCGACCCAGCGGGATATGGCCCAGCAATGCCGCCCGCTGCGCTTCGGGCAGCGCACGCGTCATGTCGGTATCGATGAAACCGGGCGCCACGCAGTTGACCGTGATATTGCGGCTGCCCACCTCTCGCGCCAGCGATTTGGTGAAACCCATGATGCCCGCCTTGGCGGCACTGTAGTTGGTCTGTCCCGCGTTGCCCATCGATCCGACAACGGAGGCGATGCTGATGATGCGGCCGGCACGTGCCTTCATCATGGCGCGCAGCACGGCTCGCGACAGCCGGAAAACGGACGTCAGATTGGTCGCGATGATGTCGTCCCACTCCTCGTCCTTCATCCGCATCAGCAGATTGTCGCGCGTGATGCCTGCATTGTTGACCAGAATGGAAATATCGCCATGGAGCGCGTTGATCGTTGTGATCAGCGCTTCGATCTCTGCAGGCGCGGTGACGTTCAGGTTCATGCCACCGCCCTTGATGTTGGCGGCTGCGAGGTAATCGCCGATCGCTTCAGCGCCTTTGTCGCTGGTCGCCGTGCCAATCACGGTCGCACCCGCACGCCCGAGTTCCAGTGCGATGGCCTGGCCAATTCCACGGCTTGCACCCGTTACCAGGGCGATCTGTCCTTGCAGCATGTTGTCTCCTTATTGATTGAGCGCAGCCTGCAGGCTGGCTTCGTCGACCAGCGCCAGCGTGGGCAGACTGTCGTCAATCCGTTTGCCGAGACCGGCCAGCACTTTGCCAGGGCCGCACTCGACCACGCGCGCCATCCCTGCGGCTTTAAGCGCCCGCACAGTGTCCACCCAGCGAACCGGCGTATGCAACTGCCTGGCGAGCGCCGTCCGGATCGCATCCGGTTCCGAATGCGCCTGCACGTCGGTGTTGTGCAGCACAGGCATCGCGGGCGCCATGATCGTCACGGTGTGCAGATGCGCCAGCAGTTTTTCAGCTGCAGGCAGCATCAGCGAGGAATGCGAGGGCACGCTGACCGGCAGCTGCAAGGCGCGCTTGGCACCTTTTTCCTTCGCCAGCCCCATTGCGCGCTCGACCGCAGCCTTGTTGCCGGCAATCACGACCTGACCGGGTGAATTGAGGTTCACAGCTTCGACCACTTCGCCGGCAGCCGCTTCCTGGCATACGGCCATCACGGATGCATCATCCAGACCCAGGATCGCGGCCATGGCGCCAACGCTCTCGGGAACGGCTGCCTGCATGGCGTCGGCCCGAAAGCGCACCAGCTTGATGGCATCGGTAAAGTCCAGCGCACCCGCCGCGACCAGGGCCGCGTATTCGCCCAGACTGTGGCCGGCCATCATGGCGGGCATGGCGCCGCCCGCGGACTGCCACACACGCCATACGGCGATGTCAGCCGCCAACATCGCGGGTTGGGTGTTGATAGTCTGGTTGAGCTGGTCGGCCGGGCCGTCATTCACCAACCCCCATAAGTCTTGCCCGAGCGCATCGGAAGCCTCGGAGAAGGTGGCGCGCACCTCGGTACGATCGCCCCAGCTCTGCATCATGCCGACCGATTGCGAGCCCTGACCCGGAAAGACAAATGCCAGTTTCATATCTTGGTTCGTCACGTGCCCTACCCTTGATCAATACTTGAAAAGCGCCGAGCCCCAGGTGAAACCGCCACCAAAAGCTTCCATCAAAACGGTCTGGCCGCGCTGGATGCGGCCGTCGCGGACCGCCACGTCGAATGCCAGCGGCACCGAGGCAGCCGAGGTATTGCCATGTCCCGCCACGGTGGTGACCACATGGTCCATGCTCATGCCGAGCTTTCTGGCAGTGGCGGAAATGATGCGAATATTGGCCTGGTGCGGCACCAGCCAGTCAATGTCGGTTTTTGCGAGGCCATTGGCCTCCAGCGTTTCGTCGACGATGCGATCAAGCGTGTTGACGGCCATCTTGAATACCGCGTTGCCCTCCATCCGCATCAACGCGGGTTCGTTCATCCCGGTCGAGGTGCCCGTGGTGGTGCGCAGCAGGTCCCTGTGGCGCCCATCTGCGTGAATATGGGTGGCGATCATGCCGGGTTCGCTCGACGCGCCCAGCACAACCGCGCCCGCACCATCACCCCACAGGATGCAGTTGCCACGGTCATTCCAGTCGGTGATGCGCGACAGGGTTTCAGCGCCGATCACCAGGACATGCTTGGCTGCTCCGGTCTTGATGAACTGGTCAGCCACCGACAAGGCATAGACAAACCCGCTGCACACCGCCTGCAGGTCGAAAGCCGGCTTGCCGTTTGTGATGCCGAGCTTGGACTGCACGATACACGCCGTGCTGGGGAAGACGAGATCGGGTGTGGTGGTAGCCACCAGCAGCAGGTCGATCTCGTCCGCATCCAGGCCAGCCACGTCGAGCGCGGCGCGCGCTGCCTGGGTGGCCAGGTCGCTGGTGAACTCCCCTTCAGCCGCAATATGGCGTTCACGGATGCCGGTGCGTTCGACGATCCATTGATCGTTGGTATCAACCAGTTTTTCGAGATCGGCGTTGGTGAGAATACGCTCCGGCAGATAGCCGCCGGTGCCTAGAATGCGGGAATAGATCAAGCGGTCACCCGTTGCAGGAGTTGGATCTGGTCGGTGATGCGTTTCAGGACGTTGTTGCGGACTTCATCACTGGCGGTCTCGATCGCGTGCTCGAAGGCAAACCGATCGGCCGAGCCGTGGCTTTTCACCACCACACCTTTCAGGCCCAGCAGCGTGGCGCCATTGTAGCGGCGCGGGTCGAGCCGCTTCTTGAAGGCTTTCATCACGGGCATCGAGATCAGGCCGGCAATACGGGTCAGCAGATTTCGCTTGAATTCGGCGCGCAGGGTGGTGGCGATCATCTTGGCCAGCCCTTCGGAAGCCTTCAGCGTCACATTGCCGACAAAGCCGTCGCACACCACCACGTCGGTGGTGCCCTTGAAAATGTCGTCGCCTTCGACGTTGCCGTAATAGTTCAGGTGGCTGCCGCGCAGCAGTTCAGCCGCACGCTTGACCATTTCGCTGCCCTTGATATCTTCCTCGCCGATGTTCAGAAGGCCCACGGTCGGATTCGGCTTGTGCTCCACCGCCGACACCAGCATCGCGCCCATGACGCCAAACTGCAGCAGGTGCTCGGCGGTGCAATCGACGTTAGCGCCCATGTCCAGCACCAGCACATGGCCTTTGATGGTCGGCATCACGGCGGCAATTGCAGGACGGTCGATGCCGGGAAGGGTCTTGAGGACGAAGCGGGCGGTCGCCATCAGCGCGCCGGTATTGCCCGCCGACACACAGGCCTCGGCTTCACCGGATTTGACGAGATCGATGGCCACGCGCATGGAGGAATCCTTCTTCCCGCGCAAGGCCAATGCAGGCGCCTCGTCCATCGCCACCACCTGGCTGGCGTGACGCACGATCAGGCGAGGGCTGGTCGTGGCGCGATGCGCCTTGAGCTCAGCCGCCACGATGTCCTGCGGCCCGACCAGAATCACATTGAGGTCGGGGTACCGCGCGAGGCACCTGATCGCCGCCGGGACCGTGACATGGGGGCCATGATCGCCCCCCATCACATCGATGGCGACTGTGATATCCCTCATGCAGCCGAAAGCCGTGGACTAGAGCGGATGCACCCGATACCGGCGGGCAAGAAAATTACTCGCCCTTGGCCTTGACGACCTGACGACCACGATAAAAGCCATTGGGGCTGATATGGTGGCGCAGATGCGATTCACCCGTGGTCGGCTCGACGGCCAGCGGCGGGTTGCTCAGAAAATCATGCGTGGGATGCATGCCGCGCTTGGGCGGGGACTTTTTGTTCTGCTGGACTGCCATTTCTTACTCCTAGAAAAATCGTAGCGCCAATCACCTGGCGGCATATAAAGCACAGCGCCCCTAGGCGGGGCATTCATTCTCTGCGTGCATCGTCGCCAGTGGCAGACTCAACAACACTTCGTCCTCTACCAGATCGACAAGATTGATTGTCTCGTCGACCAGGATCGCATCACTGTCAGGCAACGCTTCCAGACGTTCCATCTCGGTCTCCGAGCGGGCCAGGTACAGCACGCGCTCGATCTGAACCGTATGCGGCATGTCCGTCAGGCAACGCTGGCAGGTCAATTTCACCTCGCCATGGATGCTCAGCTGCAGCGACAGACCATGGTGGCGATCCGTTTGCCCGCGAACTCGACAGAACAGCGCACCTTGCGTAAATTCATGGGCAAGACGCGGGAATGCAGACACATCGGACTGCGTTTCCCACGACTGGGCATCCTTGCAAAAACGCCGTGGTTCAACTTCTACTGGCTGTAGCATTGCACACCTGGTAACCGCCTATCCGGGCAACGCGCAGCGGTTCGACACGACGCATCCGAATAAACATTAGCCCGAAATGATATGATTTCGCGTCATTTTTGTCAAAGAAACGGTAGCCATGCTTAAGAAGATACTGGTTGCCAACCGTGGGGAGATCGCTGTCCGCATCGTTCGGGCCTGCGCCGAACTCGGGATCAAGTCGGTGGCCATCTACACCGATGCCGACCGCCATGCGCTGCACGTCAAGAAGGCCGACGAGGCCTACCACATCGGGAAGGACCCCATCCTGGGCTACCTGAACGCGCACACGCTGGTCAATCTGGCGGCCGCTTCGGGCTGCGATGCGCTGCATCCCGGCTATGGCTTCCTCTCGGAGAACCCCGATCTGGCGACCATTTGCGGCCGCCGCGGCATCCGCTTCATCGGTCCGTCACCCGAGGTGATCCGCCGCATGGGCGACAAGATCCAGGCCCGCAACGCGATGATCCAGGCCGGCATCCCGGTAGTGCCAGGCTCGGATCGCAACCTGGAAAACGTCGAGGAAGCGCGCACCCTGGCCAATTCAATCGGCTATCCGGTGATGCTGAAAGCCACCAATGGCGGCGGCGGACGCGGCATCCGGCGCTGCGACAGCGAAGCGGAACTGTTGAAGAACTACGACCGTGTCGTATCGGAAGCCAGCAAGGCCTTCGGCAAGCCCGAAGTGTTCGTCGAGAAATGCGTGGTCCACCCCAAACACATCGAAGTGCAGATTCTGGGTGACACGCAGGGCAACATCATCCACTTGTTCGAACGCGACTGCTCGATCCAGCGACGCAACCAGAAACTGATCGAAATTGCCCCGTCCCCGCAGCTTACCGAGTCGCAGCGCCAATACATCGGAAAACTGGCCGTACGCGCCGCCAAGGCGGTCGGCTATGTCAACGCCGGGACGGTGGAATTCCTGCTCGATGCCGACAACCAGTTCTATTTCATGGAGATGAACACCCGCCTGCAGGTCGAACACCCCATCACCGAGACCATCACCGGCGTCGACATCGTGCAGGAGCAGATCCGCATCGCGTCCGGCCTGCCCCTGCAGTACAGGCAGGACGAAATCAAGTATCGCGGCTTTGCCATCGAATTCCGCATCAACGCCGAAGACCCCAAAAACGAGTTCCTGCCCAGCCTCGGCCGCATCACCCGCTACTATTCGCCGGGTGGCCCGGGTGTGCGCGTGGACGCAGCGATCTACACCGATTATGTGATCCCGCCCTACTTCGATTCCATGTGCGCCAAGCTCACGGTGTGGAACCTGAACTGGGAAGCGACCATCGAGCGGGGCCGTCGCGCACTTGCCGACATGCTCGTGTACGGCGTGAAGACAACGATCCCCTACTACCAGGAAATCCTGAAGAACCCAGAATTCCGTAGCGGGCGCTTCAACACCAGCTTTGTGGATGAACACCCTGAGCTCATCCAGTACACCGAAAAGAAACCGCCGGAAGTGATCGCAACCGCCATCGCTGCCGCCATCGCCGCACATCAAGGGTTGTAACCATGGCCAAAGTACACGTCACCGAACTCGTCCTGCGCGACGGCCACCAGTCGCTCATCGCCACCCGCATGCAAACCGCCGACATGATGCCGATCTGCAGCACGCTCGACCAGATCGGTTTCTGGTCGCTGGAGGCCTGGGGCGGCGCCACCTTCGACGCCTGCGTACGCTTTTTGCGTGAAGATCCGTGGGAGCGCCTGCGCAAACTGCGCAAGGCGCTGCCCAACACCCGCATCCAGATGCTGCTGCGCGGCCAGAACCTGCTCGGCTACCGTAATTACTCGGACGATGTGGTGCGTGCGTTCGTGCAGAAGTCGGCCGACAACGGCGTCGACGTATTCCGTATCTTCGACGCGATGAACGATCTGCGTAACCTGCGCGTGTCAGTTGAGGCCGTGAAAGCCGCCGGCAAGCATGCCGAGGGCACGGTCAGCTACACCACCAGCCCGGTGCATGACATTGCCTACTTCGTAAAGCTCGCCAAGGGCCTGGCCGAGATGGGTTGCGACACCATCGCGATCAAGGACATGGCCGGCCTGCTCACGCCCTATACCGCGTTCGAACTGGTCACCGCGATCCGCGAAGCGACCAATCTGCCCATCCACACCCACAGCCATGCCACCTCCGGCCTGGCGCACATGACGCACCTGAAAGCCGTGGAAGCGGGCGCTTCCATCATCGACACCTGTGTCGGCTCGTTTGCCGAAGGCGCCAGCCATCCCACCACGCAAAGCCTGGTCGCCGCGCTGGCCGGCACCGAGTACGACACCGGATTGTCGCTGCCGCAGATCGAAGAAGTCTCAGCCTACTTCAAGGAAGTCCGCAAGAAATACTGGCAGTTCGAATCGGCCTTCACCGGCACCGACACCCGCGTGCTGATCAACCAGGTACCGGGCGGCATGATTTCCAACCTCGCCAATCAACTCAAGGAACAAGGGGCCATCGACAAGATGGATGCTGTGCTCGAAGAAATCCCGCGGGTACGCGAAGACCTCGGTTTCCCGCCGCTGGTCACCCCCACCTCGCAGATCGTCGGCACCCAGGCTGCATTGAACGTCATGACCGGCGCACGCTACAAATCGGTGACCAACGAAGTGAAACTCTACCTGCAGGGCCGCTACGGGCAAGCACCGGGGCACGTCAACGAAGAAGTGCGCAAGATGGCCATTGGTGATCTTGAAGTCACCACCTGCCGACCGGCCGACTTATTGAGCGACGAGCTCGACAAACTGCGCGGCGAAATCGACAGCCTGGCCAAGTCTGACGAGGACGTACTGACCTACGCCATGTTCCCCGAAATCGGCAAAACCTGGCTGCAAGAGCGCGCCGCCGGCAGCCTCAAGCCTGAGCCGCTGCTGCCGCCCGGCGCCTCGCAGCAGGAAAGCGCACCGCGCTATGCCGCCGACGAATTCAAGATCACCCTGCACGGTGAAACCTATCACATCAAGCTGTCGGGAAGCGGCCACGCCGACGCTGCACAGCGCCCCTACTTTGTCTCGATCGACGGCGTCTCGGAAGAAGTCCTGGTCGAAGCGCTGAACGAAGTCGCCGTCTCCACGGGTGGCGAAAGCGCGCCGCGCAAAGCCGCCGCCGCGCCAGCCGCGGCGGGCCAGAAGCCCCGTCCGACTCACCCCGGCCACGTCACCGCCGCCATGCCCGGCACCATCGTCGATGTGCTGGTGAGTATCGGCCAGACCGTCAAGGCCGGCGACGGCGTGCTGGTCATCGAAGCCATGAAGATGGAAAACGAAGTGCAGGCGCCCATTACCGGCATCGTCATCAGCATCTACGCCAAGAAAGGCGACGCAGTCACCCCCGACATGGCGCTGGTCGAGATCCAGCCCGAATGAAACTTGTCCTCGCCTCCACCTCGCGCTACCGGCGCGAACTGCTGTCCAGGCTGGGCATTCCGTTCGAGGTGCTCTCGCCCGACGTCGACGAAACCCCGAAGCCCGGCGAAACGCCCTCGGCCACCGCACTGCGCCTGTCTGTGCTGAAAGCGCAAGCCGCCGCGTCAACCTATCCCGACGCCCTGATCATCGGGTCGGACCAGGTGCTGATGCTCGACAGCGAACAGCTCGGCAAACCCGGCAATTTCCACAACGCCTTTGCCCAGCTCAAGAAAATGCAGGGTCGCGCAATGGTATTCCATACCGCGCTGACGCTGCTGAACAGCCGGACCGGTCACGTCCAGACCCGCGACCTGCCGACCGTCGTGCATATCCGCAAGCTGGCCGACGCGCAGATCGCCGCCTATCTTGAAAAAGAACAGCCTTACGACTGCGCCGGCTCGGCCAAAAGCGAATCGCTCGGCATCGCCCTGATGACGCGCATGGACAGCCCCGACCCCACAGCCCTGATCGGCCTGCCCCTGATGGCGCTCACCGACATGCTGCTCAAGGAAGGCATCGACGTTCTGACATGGAAGCCGGAACCCTCTACCTGATTCCGGTGCCGCTGGGCCCGGTCAGCCCGGACGCCTGCCTGCCGCCGGACACGCTGGCCGTTGCGCGCCGGCTCGACCATTTCGTCGTCGAATGCGCCAAGACCGCGCGGGCGCATCTCAAGGCCATGGGGCATCCGCAGCCGATTCAGGCGCTGCAGATCGAAGAACTCAATGAACACACCCCGGCCGCCGCGATTCCGCCCTTGCTGGCGCCGCTCAAGGCCGGACACGATATCGGCCTGCTGTCCGAAGCGGGCTGTCCCGCCGTCGCCGACCCTGGCGCCGCGCTCGTGATGGCCGCCCACCGCGAAGGCATTGCCGTCGTCCCGCTGATCGGCCCGTCTTCGATCCTGCTGGCGCTGATGGCCTCGGGGCTGGGCGGGCAGCGCTTCGCCTTCCACGGGTATCTGCCGGCCAAGGAGCCGCAGCGCAGCCAGACGCTACGTGAGCTCGAAAAAACCGTGCGCCGCGACCGTGCAACCCAGCTGTTCATCGAGACGCCCTACCGCAGCGCCGCCCTGCTCGACGCGCTGGCCACCACCCTCGCGCCCGCCACCCTCATCAGCGTCGGGGCCGACCTCAGCCTGCCGAGCCAGTTGATTCAAACCCGCAGCGCAAAAAACTGGCGCGGACAGTCTGAGGCGGTCAAGGACAGGCTGGTGGTGTTCGGAATCGGGATTTAAGCCCGGGTCGGGTTGCGCGCTTCGGCTGCAAAAAACCGCTCCACCACGTCCAGCTTCCGCGTCCGCGTCATCGGCGGCAGCGCATTCAGCAGCAAGCGTCCGTAAGGCTTGTCGGCCAGCCGGGTATCGCAAATCATCAGCACGCCGCGATCGGTTTCGGTGCGAATCAGGCGCCCGGCGCCTTGCTTGAGGCTGATCGCGGCATGCGGCAGCTGGTAATCCATGAAGGGTTTGCCGCCGTTCTTTTCGGCCTGGGCGATTCGCGCGGCGACCACGGGGTCGTCCGGCGGCTGGAAAGGCAGTTTGTCGATGATGACCACCGACAGCACGTCGCCCGGCATGTCGACGCCTTCCCAGAAACTCTGGCTGCCGAGCAGCACGGCATTGCCCGCTGTCTGAAAGCGGGCGAGCAGCTCATTCTTGGGCGCATCGCCCTGTACCAGCAAGGGAAAATCCCAGCCGCGCGCCTTGAAGGCATCGGCGAGAAGGCCACGGGCCTTGTCCAGCGCGCGCAGGCTGGTGAACAGGATGAATGCGCGTCCATGGCTGAGTTCCAGTACCGGCAGGGCCGCGCTGACGACAGCCTCGGTGAAGTCGGGGGTGTTGGGCGCGGGCAGGCCCTGCGGCACATAGAGCACGCCCTGGCGCGGATAGTCGAATGGGCTGTCGACACACAGGGTGTCAGCCGTCTCGATGCCGAGCCGGGTCTTGAGATGGGTGAAGTCGCCGCCGACTGACAGCGTCGCCGACGTCAGAATCCATGCCTGCGCACGCTCGGTGAGCTTGGCGCCGAACATCGCACCGACCGACAGCGGGGTGGCGTGCAGCAGCAGCGAATTCATCGTGGTTTCGAGCCAGCGCACGCGCGGCGTGTCGGCGTCGTCGTCGCGCTGCCAGCGCGCCAATATGCCTTGCAGGGCCTGTGCGCGCTCGAAACAGTTTTTCAGATCGGCGTCGCGCTCGGCCTGGGTTTCCAGCAGTCTGGCCAGGTCGGTGAGCGCGGCATCCGCAGCTTTCAGGGCATCCGGCCATTTATCGAAGCGCTTGAGTTCGGCCAAGGTCGACTTGACCGGGTTCTGCGGAAACGCCAGCCGCAGGTCGCGCGCGACCTTGCCAAAATCCTCCGCTGCGCGGCGCAGCGCCGGGAAGTCGCCCGCCTTCACCGCCGCCAGCCGCTTGGTATCGCCTGACAGCTCGATCAACTGGGCGGTGGACAGCGTCTCGCCAAAGAACTGAGCGGCGGTTTCGGCCAGCTGGTGCGCCTCATCGAGGACGACGGTGTTGCACGCGGGTAGCAGTTCGGCAACGCCCTCGTCTTTCAGCCACAGGTCGGCAAAGAACAGGTGGTGATTGACCACGACCACTTCGGCGTCGAGCGCGGCCTTGCGTGCCGCCATCACAAAACACGACTTGAAATGGGCGCATTCGCTGCCAAGGCAGGTATCGCGGCTGGACACGGCGTAATGCCAGGCGGTGGCATCTTCCGGAATGCCTTGGGCCTCGGCGCGGTCGCCGCTCTGGCTGGTTTCGGCAAAACGGGCAATTTTGGCCAGCCAGCCTGCGTCGTCGCGGTGGGCAAAACGGCCATCGGTGAGATTGCGTTGCAGATGATGGTGGCAGACGTAGTTGGCACGCCCCTTCAACAACGCCACCTTGACCGGCGATTTCAGCGCGCGCCGTGCAGCGGGCAGGTCGCGGTGAAACAACTGATCCTGCAAGGCCTTGGTGCCAGTAGAAATCACCACCTTGCCGCCCGACAATAGCGCGGGTACCAGATAGGCCAGCGTCTTGCCGGTGCCGGTGCCCGCTTCGGCCAGCAGCACGCTGTTGTCGGCAAGCGCGCGTTCGACCGCTTCGGCCATGGCCAGTTGCTGCGGGCGCGGCCGCCAGCCGGGCAAGGCCTCGGCACAGGCGCCATCGGCGGAAAAAATAGTTTTGAGATCAAGCATGTCTGGAGGGTGTCGAGCGGAGTGTACCACCCGTGGCCCCCCTCACTTCGGCCCGGCCTCCCCTCAAGTTCCACTCCAAGACGGCCGTTAATCTGGCTTGAAATTACCCAACCGGCTCCTTCATGCGTCTGCTCCAGCTCTGTTTCTGGCTACTGGCTTTCCCTGCCTGGGCTCAGGCCGAGCCCGTCGTACTTGAAATGCGCCCCCGAATCAGCGCAAGTGCAGAGTACCTCTCTGGCCAGCGAGACAAGCCCGCCGTGCTGCTGCTGCACGGCTTTTTGCAGACGCGCGAATTCTCCACGATCTCTATCCACGCGCGCGGCCTGAACGACGCTGGCTACACTGTGCTGTCCCCCTCGCTCAGCCTGGGTATTCCGGGCCGGAAGCAAAGCCTGGCCTGCGAGGCGGTGCACCGGCACGGACTGGATGACGATGTGGCTGAAATCGCGCGCTGGGTCGATTGGCTGAAAGCGCGCGGTCACACCCGCATCGTGCTGCTCGGCCACAGCTTTGGCAGCCTGCAGTTGCTGGCGTATCTGGACGGTAAGCCGGATGCGGCCGTGAAGGCCTTTGTCGGGGCTTCCCTGATCGAAGCCCAGATTGGTACAACGAATCGTACTGCCCTGATCACCCGACTGGACTCTCAGCAACAGCGCAGGCAGCGCTCGCTGATTCGGCAGCAGTTGTCTTTCTGCAAAAACTATCTGTCGACGCCCGACGCCTTGCTGTCGTATGTGCGCTGGGACCAGCCGCGCATACTGAAGGCGCTGAGAGCATCGCCGGTCCCCGTCAAACTCATCATGGGCAATGCGGATGCGTTATTGGGTCGCAACTGGCTCCAGGCCCTGGAGCATATCCAGATCCCGATGGCCGTCGTGCTGGATGCCAACCATTTCATGGATGGCCAGCATGAATTCGACCTGCTGGAGCATGTGCTGGCATTTCTGACGCAGTTTCAGGCGCCTTCCAGATGACCTGGCCCGAATCCATTTCGATCAAGCAGCTCGCGCTTGTTTTTATCGCCAGCCTGATGGGGCTGGTGAGCCTGATCGGTGGATTTGCAGCCTTCCAGACGCGCAACGTCACCCAGAGCCTGGAGCAGCACAGCCGGGACTCGGCACGCACCGAGCTCGCTGCCGCTGTCGAACGGCTGCTGCGTAGTACGGAGAAGCAGGCGAGCAATCTGGCGCGCTGGGACGAAACCCGGCAACAGCTGGTGCTGCCGGAATACTACCTTTACTGGCGCGATTACCGCGTGTATGAAGGCGACATGCTGGCCAAAGGGTTTGCCCGCGCGGCCTTGTACAAGCCGACCGGCGAACTGCTCGCCCCCGGCCCCACCCAATACAAGCTGCCTGCCACCCGCCCAGCTGAAGTGTCCCCTCATCTAGCCTCCAGCTGGCTCGCCAACGTGGCCGGCACGATTGCGTTGTTCCAGGCGTTTCCGGTCTATGCCGACGGACAGCGTCAAAACCTGCTCGGTCACGTCCTGATCCGCTTCGATTTCATTCCGGAACTGCTGCGCCAGGAGAATTTTCAGTTCACCGACAAGGCCAGCCTCAGGTTGGCCCTCGAACCGGGCGAAACGCTGGCCGCATCGAACATGCTGTCGCGCCTGGTTTACCGCGCCCGCCCCGACTCGGACCAGCTCCGCTTCCGGACGATTCTCTCGAACACCCTGCTCGCGCTATTTGCCCTGCTGCTGCTGACCTCGCTGCTGGGTCTCGTGGCGTACAACCAGTTGCTGGTGCAGCCGCTGCGGCGACTCACTCAGGATATCGATGCGATGAAGAGCGGGAAATTCAATCCCGGCCGGTCGCGCTCGCAACCCATGCGCGTCAGAGAACTGGAGAACATTCGCCGCTCGCTGCATGACTACCAGCTGCAATTGCGTGATCTGCACAGTTCAATGGAAAACCAGAACCGTGAGTTCCAGTCACAGGCACGGCAGGACCCACTGACCGGGTGCCACAACCGGCGCGCCTACGAAGAGGACTGGGCGCATTTCCGCCAGGCGGTCAAAGACTCGCCACAAGGCGTCGCATTCCTGCTGTTCGACTGCGACCGTTTCAAGTCGATCAACGACACCTACGGCCACGCCAAGGGCGACCGGGTGCTGACCATGATTGCCGATGCGCTGGTGATGGCGCTGCGGATCAACGACCGCCTGTACCGGCTGGGCGGCGACGAGTTCGCCACCTTCCTGTCGCGCACCTCGCAGGCCCAGGCCAAGCAGATTGCGCAACGCTGCCAGAGCCTGATCGACGCAACCGGGTTTGCCGACCTGGGCATCAGCGAGCCGGTCGGCATCAGCATCGGCATCGCCTTTTGCGCAACCGACCAGGTCGAGCACATCGACGAGCTGCCCAAGCAGGCCGACATTGCCATGTATACCGCCAAGCAGCCCGGACGCAATCGGGTGGCGCTGTTTGGCGAGGACACCGAACGTGCCTCGCAAACGCTGGTCGCCAGCCGCGAAACCAGCGCCCTGTTCCAGGCCCTGGCCACGCCAGGCATGGTCGAAATGCACTACCAGCCGATTCACAGCCTGCCTGAGCGCGAGGTCGACTATTTTGAGGCGCTGGCGCGCATTCGATATCACGGCGACCTGATCATGCCAGGCGCGTTTCTGCCGGTCGTCAGCAGCCGACGTCTGGAAACCGAGTTTGACCTGGCCGTACTGCAGCAAGTCGATGCTGATCTGTCGACCGGGACATTCCCGTCGGGCGCCGGCGTCTCGATCAATCTCTCCGCCCTGAGCATTTCGCGTCCCGAAATCGTGTCGTACCTGCTGGAGTTGTCGCGCCACCATGCGCGCCATCCCCTGATGCTGGAAATCACGGAAACCTCGCTCATCACGCAAATGGTCGAAGTACGCACCTATCTGGATTTGCTGCGCACCGTGCATTTCCGCATTGCGATGGACGACTTCGGCACCGGCTATTCACCGCTGCGCTATCTGGTCGACCTGCCGGTGGACGTGGTCAAGTTCGATATTTCGCTGGTGAAAAAGCTGGGGCAGGACAACCGTGCCGGCCAGGTGGTAGCCGACTTTGTCCGCATGATGCGGGACGCGGGCTATTCGCTGGTGGCCGAAGGGGTGGAAACCGAAGCCATACTGCAAAACGTCGAAGGGCTCGGCTTTGCCCATGTGCAGGGTCATCTGCTGGGCCGGCCGATGCCCCTTGAGGAGCTCGCTAGTGACGACGCTTCAGTGCTTCCCCGAGCGCCAGATGGACAGAATGATCCACAGGCTGTTGAGAAAAGCGATCAAAAAACCCAGCAGCCCGAATAGCGGCAAACCGAATAGCTGCGGACCGCCCTCGACCGTCATGATGATGCTGGACCCCACCACCAGCGAAGCGGTCAGGATGCCCATGGTCAGCCGGTTGCTGGCGCGGTCCAGCTGGTGGCCAAAATGATCCAGCCGCTTCAGGTCGAAATCGATCTTGATCCGCCCCCGCTGCACGTCCCGCATCAGGCGTCGCAAGTCGCGCGGCAGATCGGCGGCCACCTCCAGTGCCTCGCGCACGCTCTTTCGTCCGCGCGCAATTAGCGCCCGCGTGGTGTAACGCTGCCGGATGATGCGTTCCACGAAGGGCGTCACATGGTCGATCATATGAAACGCCGGGTTGAGCTGCTGCCCCAGCCCTTCCAGGGTGATCAGGGTCTTGAATAGCAGGGTCAAGTCGGATGGCAGCACCAGGTTGTTGTCCCGCATGACCGCCGTGATGTCGTTCAGCAAGGCGCCGATCTTCACGTCCTTGAGCTGCAGATCGTCGTAGTTCTGCATCAACTCCGCCACATCGTAGGCAAGGCGGTCCTCGTCGCCGACCGACTCGCCGCTCCAGTCGAGCAGCACCTGCAGCAGCGCCTGCTCGTCCTTGATTGTCAGCGCGTGGAGCAGGTTGACGATCTGGTTGCGGCGCGCAGTCGTCAGCATGCCCACCATGCCAAAGTCGACCAGGCCGATGCGGTTGTCGGGCAGGAACAGCACGTTGCCCGGATGCGGGTCGGCATGAAAATAGCCGTGTTCGAGCACCATCCGCAACACGACGTCGGCCCCGCGCGAGGCCAGCAGCGTGGGATCGAGCCCGCAGGCGCGCAGCTTGTCGGGCGCCACGCCCACCAGACCAATGATTTCCTCCTGCACGTTCACCCGGTTATTGGTGTATTCCCAGAATACGCGCGGCACTTGCACCAGCGGGTCGTCAGCAAAATCACGGGCGAACTGGTCGATATTGCGCGCTTCCTTGGCGAGGTCGAGCTCGCGATTCAGCGACCGCCGGAACTGCGACACGATGTGCACCGGGTCGTAGCGCCTGAAATCCGGTACTTCGCTTTCCAGTAATTTTGCCGCGTGTTCCAGAATGCGCAGGTCGGCGCGGATCACCCCCTCTATGCCCGGACGGCGAATCTTGACGATGACCGCCGTGCCATCCTTGAGCGTGGCACGATGCACCTGCGCAATCGAGGCCGCGGCCAGCGGCACCGTGTCAAACGTCGCAAATACCTCGGCCGGCTCGCCCTTGATCGCGGTCACCAGATCCTGATGCAGCACGTCATAGGCCACGGCCGGAACATGATTGTGGAGCTTTTCGAATTCGGCGATCCAGTTGGGCGGAAAGATGTCCACCCGCGTCGCCAGCAACTGCCCAAGCTTGACGAAAGTCGGCCCCAGTTCTTCCAGCGCGCGACGGATGCGCACCGGCGCCTCGAGCTGGCTGATTTCGCTGGTGCTGTGCCAATGCAGAATGCGCCCCGCACGTTCCAGCGCGCTGCTGATGCCAAGCACGCGCACCAGATCGCCCCAGCCATAGCGAATCATCACCGTGGCGATTTCGTGCAATCGCGGCAAATCGCGCATTACCGAAAGAGTTTCCCAGAGCATCGTTGGTTGTTATTCAGAAGTCAGGTGGCGAGAGTGTAACCCCGCAAGGGACACGCCGGATTCGTAAGCTGCTGAAGCAGCGACGCACGCTCGGTAGCCGCAAGCGACTCCCGGCAGGGCTTCGGCTGCCGGGTCAATAACGTGGGATCAGGAGCGCAGGCGCTCGCTCTGCCGTTTGAGCGAATCCGACACGGCTTCGAGGATGCCGCTCGCCACCTGTGCCAGGGTCTGGGTGGCAGCACCAGCCGCCTCGCTCAGCCCGGCGCTTCCGGCCGCGCTGCTCGATTTCACGCCGCTGGCAAACTGTTGCAGCGCTTCGCGGACCTGTTCGCCGGTTCGGGTACCGCTGTGCTTCAGGTGATCGCTCAGGGTTTCCAGTTCTTCTTTCAACTTGCCGCCGGATTGTTTTGCGGTTTGCACCAGGGTATCGACAAACTGCGTTTCCAGATCCCGCAACTGTTCCAGGCTGGCCTTCAGTTCGCCTTCCTGGAAGGCCTTGCCCTGGGTCGCGGCTTCGCTCAGGGTGTAGGAAGCGGCCTGCGCGGCGCTACCGATGGCATCGTCCAGCCCGGAAACCGCCTGCTTGAGACCGTCCTTCCATTCGCCGCCCCGCTCGGTCAGGCCGCTGCCCACGCCCGAGGCGATCGTGCTGACAATCTCGCGCACATCACCCAGCACCATTCGACGCTCGTGCAAGGCGCGCGCGGTCAACTCGCGCACCCGCTCGCGCAGGTCCGGATTGGAAGCTGCTGCAGCCGCTTCATCGCGCCATTGCGCAAGCTGCGCATTTTCGGGGATACTCTTTTCACTGGAAGCGGGGGTGGGGGTATCGGTCATGGTGATGTCCTCCATATTCAGTTAATGCCACATTAGCCGTTGTATCGATTGAACTATAGAGCAGATTGATCTCGATGAACCCTGTCTGGCTGATATCCCTGCTGAGCGTCCTTCTCGTGCTGCCCGCCCATGCAGCGCCTTCGGATGACATTCCCTTCTACGCCGTCAGCCTGGTCGGCAGCCCCTACAAACTGGGCGGCATGTCGCCCGACACCGGGCTCGACTGCAGCGGCTTCGTCGGTCACGTCTACCGCCAGACAACGGGCATCGTGCTTCCGCGTGAAAGCGCTGCGATCAGCGAGGCCGCCCAGCCGCTCGAACACAGCGACCTGCTTCCCGGCGACCTGGTCTTCTTCAACACCCTCGACCGGGCGTTTTCGCATGTCGGCATCTATCTTGGCGGAGACCGGTTCGTCCATGCCAGCAGCAGCGCCACCGGCAGCGTCGTCGTCTCCAGCCTCACCTCACAATACTGGAGCCAGCGATTCGACGGCGCCCGGCGCATTGCGATCCCCCCAGATGCCGCTCACCCGACCTACTAGCCACTGGCCCTCCAGTCTGGTCCTGATGCTGGCGTTGCTTGCCGGCCCGGTGCAGGCGGATGAATTCGACCAGTACGACACCAGCAAGGTCAACGAAGGCACCCTGAGTTTTCTGGTCACGCCACCCGTCAAAACCGTTCACCACCACCAGAACGACGTCCGGATCGACCCGGAAAGCCTGGCGACCGGCTGGGTCTCGCTGGTCCAATGCCACGACCATCTCGACGCCGTACCCAGCGCACAGATCACGTTTCGCGAGGGATACGTCCGCAATCTGCGGGTGATCGAATCGCGCGCGATCGGCGAAGCCTGGTCGGACGGCAGCAGCGTTCAACTGCGCGACGTCAAACCCGGTGCGCGGCTTTGCCTCGACGCGGACATGCGCGCCCTCACCAACACCGGCAACGGCTATTACGCATTGTTCAGCGGCCCCTACATGCGCAAGTTTCTGGATGGCTACTATCCCATGCGGGTTTCCCTGCACATCGCCTATCCCGCCGCCGACTTGAAACTAGTCGACATCACGCCCTCAGCACAGACGGGATTCGCCATCCAGCAGGCAACCGGCGAATTCACGGTCGACACCCTCTTTGAAGGTGCGCTGCGGATTCAGGTGCAGTTCGAAAAACCCTAGTCCCCCAACATCCTTTTGTTCTGCAAGCTGGCTTCCGCCCAGATGTAACGCTTCTCCACCCGATTTACCACCCTGTGCCCTCGCCATCTCCGCAGTTGGTTGATAACGATTCTCGTTTGTATTACTATTCGCCTGAACCTTTCAACGCCATTCAGAAACCCACTGTCATCAGGAGAACCCCCATGAGAATCAAGCATGCCGCATCGGTCGCAGCGATGCTCCTTTTCGTCACCGCGGCTCACGCGGGGGCCGCCGAGCTCAACCTCTATTCCGCCCGCCACTACCAGACCGACGAAGCGCTCTACGCCAACTTCACCAAAGCCACCGGCATCAAGATCAACCGCATCGACGGCAAGGAAGACGAACTGTTCGCCCGCATTCGCCGCGAGGGCCCGGCCAGCCCGGCCGACGTGTTCCTGACCGTGGACGCCGCCCGCCTGCAGGTCGCCGAAGACGCCGGGCTGTTCGCCCCGGTCCGCTCCAGAGTCCTCGCCTCGCGCATTCCCGCGCAGTTTCGCGATCCCAACAACAACTGGTTCGGTTTTTCCTACCGCGCCCGCGTCATTGCCTACAACAAGCGCAAGATCAACCCCGCCTCGATCCAGAGCTTTGCTGATCTCGCCTCCCCCAGATTCAAGAACAAGATTTGCGTGCGCTCCGGCGGCCACGTCTACAACCGCACCCTGGTGGCCGGCATGATCTACAACTGGGGCGAAGACAAGACTGAAGCCTGGGCCAACGGGCTCGTCGCCAACCTGGCGCGCGACCCCAAGGGCGGCGACACCGACCAGATCCGCGCCGTGGCGGCGGGCGAATGCGACATCGCCATCGGCAACCAGTACTACTATGCCCGCCTGATGGCCTCATCCAATCCTCAAGACCGGGACGTGGTCAACAAAGTCGGCATCGTTTTCCCCGACCAGAAAACCACCGGCACCCACGTCAACATCTCCGGCGGCGGCATGCTGAAATATGCGCCCAACAAGGCATCGGCATTGAAATTCTTGGAATACCTCGCCTCCAGCGAAGCCCAGGCCTACTTTGCCAACGGCAACAACGAATACCCCGTCGTTTCCGGCGTCAAGCTTGACAACCCCCAGCTCGACGCCATGGGCAAATTCAAGCCGGACAACGTCGGCGCGGATATCCTCGCCAAATACACCCCCAAGGCACAACGCTTCATCGACCGGGCCGGCTGGAAATAAGTAAGTTGAACTGCCAACAAAAAACCCGCTGCGGCGGGTTTTTTGTTGTGCGTCCGGTGCTGTCATTGGCCATTTCTATTGGCGGCAACCGGTAGAGTAGAGATGTAACGCGGTAGCAGTAGGTTTGGTTTGTCTGTTTCCGCCCCTTTCGTCTGGCGGTGCCCAAGTAACGTAAGCGCCCAACCGCTCCACCTGTAGTTTCTTGCTGAGGGCATGCAATCTTGGCGCTTTTTCGGAGGCGCGTGAGATGGCGAAGGCCAATGACCGCAGAGGGTCGAAAGCACATGGTGACGACTGGCCGCTTCCGGGAATCGGAATTCCACTGGCCGCTTTCCGGAGATGAATTCGAAGAGAGGACTGTCGCAACCCGACCCATACCCGACATACAATTCGGCATGGAGCCAGCGTCCGCTCACACCGCGAAGCGGACTCCCGGCAGATACTTGCGCACCAACTTTGCCTGGCACACACACTGTTCTTCGCAAAACATCAATCGCAATGGAGATGTCGAGGCCTCGATTTCGTTGAGGATTACGGCCGGAGCGCAATTTTAGTCGCGGCTACGCCGCTTCGATAGTATGAACATCAAAAGCAACCTTGAGCCAATGACGTACTGCACCGAAGATCGCGGCAAGGTTGTCCATGCTCGGATTTCCTCTCGGGGATAGCATGCGATGCAAACTCTTGCTTGGCTTATCTGTGATTTCGGCAAGTTGTTCGAACCCAATGGTGGCGTTTACCAGATCGCGGAGAATGAGCCGTGCAGTTTCCGGCTCACCGCTCAGAAACAGTGTTGCCGCTTCATCGAGAAGCGCCTTGGCAAATTGGGGATCGCGCTCAACGCGCTCAATCACAGTTTGCTTGAAGTTACGAGTCAGTGCCATTTGGTCACCTTTTTACCTTCTTCGCTGTGGTCAGGATTTTCTTCCGTTCTTTGTATTCGGCGTGCAACACTTTGGCCTGGTCGATATCCTTTTGCTGACCGCGTTTCGTGCCACCGCCAAACAAAATGATTAGTGCTTCTCCGTCTCGCGCCAGGTAGATGCGGTAACCTGGCCCCAGTCAATGATGTATTCACCGATCCCTCCAAACCATTTCACGTTTGATGTATTTCCAAGTCCCAATCGCAGCTTTGCCGTCACGACCTTTGCCGCGGCTTGTGCGCCCAAACTGTCAAACCATGTCTTGTAGGGGTTTGAGCCGTCTGCACGCAGGTATTCTTGAACCTTGATCATCGCAGGTTGATAGTAACGCATGAGTTACTATCAAGGCAAGGCCCAAGCCCACCCTGAGATTGGGGAACAGTTGGGTTTTTCGAGGTTCCAATGGCAGGTAACTGAATCGAGCAGTCGCACAGCGCAGCTTGTCACCGGCAACAGGTCGGCCTTTCCAGACATTGCCATCCTCCAACAATGGACATTCCTCAGGCACAAATCTTCTTCGCGCCGTTTAATTATTTCCCGACATTCATGGTCTATAAAGAGAATGCAGCGCTGTTTCCTGCGCTACTCAGGCTCCACCATCCGGCTGGAGCTACACCGTCTACCCAAAGGAGTCACCCATGGACATCGCAAGCCAAGGTTCCATCGTTCACAATTCCAATGTCGCCAACTACATCGCCACTGATCCACTGGCACGCGACCTGACGCAAAGCAGTCGCCTGCACGAGCCAGCGCAAATCCTCAGTAGCACCGACCCGATAACTGGGCGGGAGATCGATGATCTTACTGGCCATCCTTACATAGTCGATGGCAACGTCACGATGTATTTCGAGACCGATGCCACGCGGCAGGAATTCATGGATATGCCGATAGATCATCCTTTCCACTTGGTGGATAACCCCACCGACGAGGGCTACGACGAGGGCTAAGTCTGCTGGGCAAACGCGCCACCAACCCGACTCGGGATAGATTTGGCCGATGAATGAAGAGACGATCGCTGCCATTGTCATGAACTTTCATGAATTTCCGCTGGTGGCCGGGGGTTGCGGTTCGTCCCGGTTCCCGTAAGCCGACGTTGGAAAATTCCGTCAGATGCCCAACGGCTGCTTTCCGGCACCTCCCCCCAAAGGCAGCCCTCGGCCAGAAGCGGAAATTCGTTCTTACCAAATAGCTGTCACTGGGACGGCTGGTTCGCACGGAAAGCTGTCGCAAAGCCAGTTCACACTTCTCGGCCATTGCGGCCGTTCAGCAGAAAACCGTGGTCTATCCTCTGTTGACTAGCGCGTGCCGACATTGCCGAACACCTTCGCTGGTACAACACGAGCAGACCGCATTCGAGTCTGAGTGACGCCACGCCCGAACAAGCCTATCTGGACTGGCTCCTATCTGGACTGGCTGCCCAAGCTGGGCGAGGCTTCGTAGAATGAAACTTCCGGTGCGCCCCGCGTTGCTTGACATCCATGGAAACAACGACGCACACTCAACCCACCCGAGTTCCACTTATAAATCGGGCAATCTTGTTCAGACAACCGGAGCCACTTCTGACATCCACTACGATGTCCCCGAGCGGGCAATTGCCCACTGAGAGATAGCCATTACATGCGCCGCATTGTTCTTATTGATTCCCAAAAAAACCTCCCGCTAGGCTTCTCTGGGGCCATTGCGGATGTGCTGGAAATGCTGGGGCATCAAGTTTGCCTCGCACAGCGGGAGCATGATCTCGCCGAGGGCGACACTTTGCTGGTAATCGGACTGGCGGACTGGGCTTCTGTCAGCAGGCCATTCCTCGTCAGAGCGGGGGAACTGGGAGTCAGGCGTATTCTCTGGAATTGCGAACCATTGCTCCCCCCCGATCTCCCCCATCACGGATTGCAGGACTTGTTCCTCCATTCCGCCGCGCTGGACGCCACAGGGCGCCCCGGAAGAATGCAACGGATTTTCGACCGTATTGCCTACTCCGGCTTCACGATCCAGAGCTGGCGCCTACCTTGGAACCGTGATCGCAGCTTTCCTGTGCGCCAGTTTTCCTATGCGGCAAAGGAATCGCGGCGATTATTGGAATTATGGCGTGCAGGATTGATCGATGAGATCTACGTCAGCCTACAACCCCGGCAGCGATTCATGTCCAACCATGGGGTGCCGAGCTTGTTTATTCCAGTCGGCTATCACCCGTACTGGGGCCAGTTGGCGGAAACAGCAGAGCGTGACATCGACGTGGTTTTCCTCGGAAACATCAGTCGCAGACGCCGTCCCCTGCTAAAAGAACTGGAACTAGCCGTGAAGAAAGCCGGATTCAAGCTTCGAGTGGTCGATCGGAATTGCTACGGTGATGAAAGGACGCAACTTCTTAATCGCAGCAAAATCCTGCTGCACTTGAACTCTCATCCCTGGGAACTGCCCGGGATGCGCATGCTGATGGCCATGAGCTGCAAGGCAATGGTCGTTTCCGAATATGCAGAGGATAGTTCGCCTTACATCGATGGAAAACATCTGCTGATGGCACATACAAAAAACTTGGCCAACCTCGTTGTCTCCTGCCTAAAAGACGAAGCCCGGCGGACAGAAATTACGGATCAGGCCTATCAATTTGTTACCGGGGCGCACACTCTTGCTACAAGCCTGGCGGCGCTACTTGATTCCAGGTCACGCTCGATAGCGCACAAGAATTAGGCACAGAAATGTTCTGGAACAAGAAGAAAATATTCTGTATCGGCAGAAATAAAACAGGCACCACATCTCTGGCCAAAGCGCTCAAGAACCTGGGTTACCGAGTTGGCAAGCAGGGAAAGGCCGAATGTCTTTTAGATGACTGGGGCAGGAGAGATTTTCGACAAATCGTTCGGTACTGCAAATGGGCCGACGCCTTCCAGGATGTGCCATTTAGCCTGGACTATTCTTATCAAGTTCTTGATTACGCATTCCGCGGGTCAAAGTTCATTCTTTCTGTGAGGGACAATCCGGACCAGTGGTTCGGCTCGTTGATTCGCTCCCAGACCAAGCTGCTCGGCAAAGGGCGACTCCCAACGGCTGACGATTTGCGGCACTTCAATTATTGCGACACTGGCTGGCTGTGGAGACAGCATCAGATGGTGTACGGCATCGACGAAAACACTCTCTACGCCCCAGCCATCTATAAACAACATTACGAAGATCACAACCAGAAAATTCTGCAGTACTTCAAATACCGTCCCGGGGATCTGCTGGTATTGAACGTATCCGAGGCTGATGCAATGAGCAGACTCTGCGAATTTTTAGGGCACCGTGCTATGGATATCTCCATGCCACACGAAAACAGAACTAACCGATAACAGGCTGATGATGTGTCGGCTTAAGCTGTCAGTCTTTTTTTTACGACTGCAGGTACCCCGGCGACTAGCACATCCTCCGGAACATCATGTAGGACGACGGAACCACCGGCGATCACGGAGCGGTTGCCGATTTGCAGGCGCTCGAGCAGCGTAGCTCCGAGGCCGACGGTCACGCCCTCGCCAATAGTCGTCAATCCGCCCAGATTGCTTCCCGGCTGAACCCGGCTATAGGCACCGACCCGGGTGTCGTGGCCGATTGTTACGCCGCGGTTGATAAAAACATGCTCGGCCAGTAACGCCCCCGGTGCAATCACGCTGTTCGCTCCGACGAAAACCCCACCAGCCAGACTGGCCATCGGCGAAACGTAGGCTCTGGGATGCACCAATGTCGTGAAGTCGAGACCAAAACGATCGCGCAGGATAGCCGCAAGTCCACGCCGATGAGGCGATGTCGGGCCGAGCAGATACAATTCGCCGTTCTCTGGCGCAAATGCCTCGAACTCCTGCAAGACTGGAGGCTCAGCAAGGCGGGAATACGCCTCGATACGGTCCGCAACCGGCAGATCACGCTCCCCCGGCTTCTCGGGCTGATGTATCACAACCTTGCCAACCCTCAGCCTGAGTGCAAGGGCACAATCGAGCAGGTCCGAGAGGATATTGCTGACTCCAAAAATCACAAGCCGATCGCCTTCCAGTCCTTTCATGAGATCAGATCCATTCCCAAACGTTGTCGTGTCTCTTCCGGGGTGGCAATCTCCCTGCCTGCTGCCCGGGCCACCTCAGCAACGCGCCGGATGAGTTGAGCGTTGGTGGCCAATTGAGTGCGTGCCTCGTCCAGCCACAAGTTATCCTCGAGGCCTGTGCGCGCCCCATCGGCCATTACCGCAGCCAGGTTGTTGGCCGTCTGCTGGTATCGTCCAATTCCTCCCAGGGCCCACACGCTGTCAGGGGGAAGCTCGCGCAGGAGAACGGCCAGATGCAACAGGTCGGTCTGGGCGGTCGCGATATTCCCCAGGATGAAGTTGAAGTAATAGGGCGGATCGATCAGCCCCTTGCGGATGAGTACCTTGGCATAGTGGATCATGCCTAGGTCGAATACCTCCAACTCCGGTTTGACGCCGCACTCGCGCATCATGCCTGCCAGCGCCTGGATCGTTGCCGGATCATTTACGCTCGCCCCGTCCGCAAAATTCATCGAGCCCAGGGTCAGGCTCGCCATGTCGGGTTTGTCCGCGCCCTGAATCCGCAAGGCGGCCGTCCGCTGCAACAAATCGGCCGTCCTGCGACCACTTGTCGTGACCGTGATGATCGCTTGCGGGTGGATCGCGCGAATGCCACGGATGATCGCGCCATAGCGTTCTGCATTGTAGGAGGGGTCGCCATTGTCCTCGCGGGCATGGACGTGCAGAATGGAGGCGCCGCACGCCACACCGGCACAGGCATCGGCGACAATCTCCGCTACGTTCATCGGCACATGAACCGATTGGGTCCGGGTAGGCGCCCATCCGGTCATCGCCAGATTAATAATAATTTTATTCACAGGCACTGGATCCAATTTTGCGAAACTCATTTTTGACCTTTGGCGCGCCTGATCTCCAGGCGACGGAAATCGCGGAAGTCGTCTCCGCCCTGGAGGTCGGATGGATTGGTACCGGCCCACGTGTTCATCAGTTCGAACACGATTTCGCCGCCTACAAACGCCTCCCGGCAAACCAGGCCGCAGCGGTCAACTCCTGCACGGCGGCGCTCCACCTTAGCCTGATTGCTGCTGGGCTGGGGCCGGGCGATGAAGTCATCACTAGCGCACTTACGTTCTGCGCGACCGTCAACGCCATCATACATTGCGGCGCCCAGCCTGTGCTCGCAGACGTAGACCCGGTCACCATGAATCTCGACCCGGACGATGTCGCCCGCCGCATCACTTCGCGAACCCGAGCCATCTTGCCCGTGCATTTTGCCGGACGTCCGTGCGACATGGATCGCCTGTGCAGGCTCGCCGAATCGCATGGCCTACAAATCATTGAAGACTGTGCGCATGCCATCGAGGGTGAATATCACGGCAAGCCCCTCGGAACGCTAGGTGATTTCGGCTGTTTCAGCTTCTATGTCACGAAGAATATAACGTGTGGCGAGGGAGGTATGGTCATCGCCCGCAACGAAGGCCAACTCAAGCGTGTGAAGCGGCTTGCTTTGCATGGATTGAGTCATGATGCCTGGGAGCGCTTCAGTGACAAGGGATACAAGCACTATCAAGTGACAGAGTGCGGATACAAATACAACATGATGGATCTTCAAGCAGCCATTGGACTACATCAGCTTGGCCGCATCGAGGCGAGTTGGCAACGCCGCGCGGAGTTATGGGATCGCTATCAGAGGGAGCTTGCCGGTCTCCCTCTAATCCGACCTGCCGCCCCCGATCCCGATACCCGGCACGCCCTGCATCTCTATACCGTTCTCATCGATCCGCAGCGAACGGGCCTGCCCCGGGATTCCGTATTGGCGAAACTGCATGAACGCAATATCGGGGCAGGCGTGCATTATTTGAGTCTCGCCGAACATCCCTACTATCAGGCGCGCTACGGCTGGCAACCTGAGGCTTGGCCACATGCGCAGCGCATCGGAAGGCAAACTCTAAGCCTTCCCTTGTCGCCCAAGTTAAGCGACCACGATCAGCACGATGTCATCGCCGCACTTGTCGAAATATTTGAAACAAACACCAGCTAGTCAATTGCATCCCGACGTGATTCGATGCATGTCGATTGGTTGTCTACCTGTCGCTCAGGCCCCGGAACGGGGGCTGAGCTTCCAGTGTCGCCACAGTTTTTGGACACTCACTACTGTCCGACTTGAACCAGAGACCGGACATGTCGTGCTGTCTGTTCGACTGACCGCAGAGGGTCGCTATGTAAAGCTTTACATAGTGCAGAGCGTTTTTAGTCTGGCGGACGCGGCGCACTGAGGTTGATGAGTAGCGAGGTGCCGCCACCGCGGCCGGTAGGCTAAAAATCGTGTTGTGCTGAA
>JAWOJD010000078.1:0-3166 GCA_046484355.1 Thiobacillus sp. | reverse complement strand
GGTTGGCCATCCCTGACCACGCCTTGGGGCTTCCCGTGTTGCGCGCGCTTCCCTTGTGTACATGCTGTCGCCACTACCCCGGTGCAGCAACTGCGGTTCCAACTTTGCTCATTTCCGCAGCCGTATCAGCCTTCCCCAGTAAGGCTGCTGGGTCGGCCTGCACGATGGCATTTCGAGGTTTGCTCGGCGTTCACTCGCGTTACGGCCTGCACACTCGCGCTGTCACCATATCTTGTGACCCGCTAGCCGAAGGCTTCAGCCATTTCGTTACCTCCATGACTGCTCCGGTTACTTCCGGCTGGAGCATTTTGCCGGGTGGGGCTTGCACCCACTGGGAAGCGCCGCCTTTGCACGGCGCACGCCAATCCTGCCGTTCACGCGCATCTACCCCACTGTTTCGCGCCTTTTTGCTGTCGAGCGCGCACCATTGTTTTGTCCCTGTATATCCTCACCCGGCCAGATGTTAGGAGATCACCATCTTCTTATATTTTGCTATGCTTCTTTATTGGTACGGAGCCTTCATTTGAAGCCTCCGTTTAAGGATCGACCGACCGAACCGTTATCATGGTTCTGCTCCTGTCTTGTTATCGTGAAAGGAAGTTCTTTTGGCTACCAAAATACCCTCACCCGAACCCGCATCGGTCAAGGCTCAACGCACTCCGGTTCCCCGCCGGCGAAATGCCAAGACACGAGCGGCCGCCGCCGGCGACATCTCGCCGTCGCCCAGCAAGCGGGGGATCGAGTCTTTTTCGGTGAACGAATCGGTGAGCGCTGCCCAGGAATCCAAGGTGGTCGCGGTCAACGAAATCATCACTCAGGCAGGCGGCAAGAACCCTGAACTGGTGGAGTCGCTGAAAGCCATCCTTGCAGGCGCTTCGCCTGAAGATGCTGAAGTCCTCCGCAACGCCCTGTTGAATAAGCCCAGAGCCGGCAAGGGCGGGAAAGGGCTGAACCCGGACGACATGCTGTCCGAGGACTGGCGCGATGGCGGCTACCCGTACAAGAACCTGATGTCGCGCAAGAGCTACGAACGCCAGAAGTTCCAGCTGCAGGTCGAGTTGCTCAAGTTGCAGGCCTGGGTAAAGGAAACCGGGCAAAAAATCGTGATCCTGTTTGAAGGACGCGATGCGGCCGGCAAGGGCGGCACCATCAAACGGATGATGGAACACCTAAACCCGCGGGGTGCCCACGTGGTGGCGTTGGAGAAACCCAGCGAAACTGAACGCGGCCAGTGGTATTTCCAGCGCTACGTCCAGCATTTGCCGACTTCCGGTGAAATCGCACTGTTCGACCGGTCCTGGTACAACCGCGCCGGGGTCGAGCGTGTGATGGGTTTCTGCGACCAGGACGAGTATATGGAATTCATGCGTCAGGCGCCCGAGTTCGAACGCAACCTGGTACGAAGCGGGGTGCATCTAATCAAGTTCTGGTTCTCGGTCAGCCAGGAGGAGCAGCGTCGCCGGTTCAAGGAACGCGAAGTCCACCCGCTTAAGCAGTGGAAACTCTCACCCATCGACCTGGCGTCTCTGGACAAGTGGAACGACTACACCAAGGCCAAGGAATCGATGTTCTTCTATACGGACACCGCAGATTCCCCCTGGACCGTCATCAAATCGGATTGCAAGAAACGGGCGCGCCTCAATGCGATGCGCTACCTGTTGCACCGCTTGCCCTACGCCAACAAGGACGTCGCGCACATCGGTCCGCTCGACCTGCTGATCGTAGGGCGCGCACATGTCGTGTACGAACGCGGCGAGCGCCAGGACAGCCCCTTGCTTTGATCCCTTCCTGATCAGCACCATACAAAACGGGGACCGAAGTCCCCGTTTTGTATGGTGCTGATCAACCAAGCTCCTTACTTCAGCGGAACCAGTTCAACGCGACGGTTCTTGAAGCGGCCTTCGGCGGTTCCATTATCTGCGATGGGACGCGACTCGCCGTAGCCCCTCGCGCTCAATTGCTCCGCCTGGATGCCTTTGCCGATCAGGTAGCTGCGCACCACTTCGGCGCGGCGCTGTGACAACTTCAGGTTGTAGTCGTCATCGCTCGAACTGTCGGTGTGACCCGCGACTTCAACTTTGACATCGCCCCACTCTTTGATCGTGGCTGCTGCCCGATCCAGAATCGCGAAAGCTTCCAGTCGCAGCGTGGACTGGTCATTATTGAACTGAACACCTTCGATCACACCGCCAACTGGGGCTTTCTTGGCCGCATGCGCCGGGCAGCCGTCGGCCGTTTGGGCAAAAACCGTCGGGCATTTGTCCAGGCTGTCGATCACGCCGTCGCCATCGCTGTCCAGTTCGCAGCCCTCGGCGTTCACCTTGCGGCCAGCAGGGGTGGTCGGGCACTTGTCCAGGCTGTCGACTACACCGTCGCCATCACTATCCAGTTCGCAACCCTCCACGTTCACCTTGCGATTTGGGGGCGTGGTCGGGCATTTGTCCTTGCTGTCGACTACGCCGTCGCCGTCGGAATCCGCGGGCTTCTCTTCCTTGCACGGGGCTTCGAGCAAGCCCTTGCCCGGGCAGCCAATGGTTTTGAAAAGCTCGTGACCGACGGTGCGCCCAGCCGAGCTGGCGGCATTCGTCGGATCATAGAATCGTCCTTCGGCGGCGTGCGCCGCCAGCATGCCTGACGATAAAAGAGTAGCGCCAATGATGCTCATCACAAATGGGGGGGTACGCATAGGTTCGCTCCAGTCTTGTTTGTTAGTCATATGAGAAGGTGGCGTTCTGCAAAACCGGAGGCCGCTGGGAACAACCGTCTGAGGGCTTCGACGCGGAATCCGATTCCGGCCGATCTCACGCATGTTTTTCGCGGGCCTTCTTGCTGAAACCAGGCAATCTTATCAATTTACATTGAGTTTGCACCCTTTCAGATTGTAATCATTTACAAAATGCGCGTGGCCCTCAGAATAATCGGGGCGACAGCACTGGAATTCACTTCCCGCGATCGAGTAGGGGACGGAGTCACCCCCGTCGCCCTCTCACACCACCGTACGTGCGGTTCCGCATACGGCGGTTCCTGACTTCTGGGCAAACGGCCCCAGCGAGCTTCGTTTCGTGCATCGTGTCGTCTGTCGTCCAATAGACACCTACGGCCACCTTCGGGGCTTCCGGCCCTTCCAGTCTCACCGCAGGCCCTCTGTCGCCAGAGGCTTCTGCCC
>JAWOJD010000127.1:0-19658 GCA_046484355.1 Thiobacillus sp. | reverse complement strand
TTCCTTCACCTGCCCCTGGAACTGGGGGTCAAGCAGCCGTGTGGAGAGAACGAAGGACATGCGCCCCGTGACATCTTCCTGGCGCAGTTGCACACCGCGCGGGAGGAGGGCGTGATGTTCTGCAAATGACTTGACCGCATCGAAGACACCGGCGCGTAGACCGGCCTCATGGGTACCACCCTGCAGGGTCGGAATGAGGTTGACGTAGGATTCAGAGAAGCTGCCGGATTCCGCCCAGGTCACCGCCCAGGCCGCACCTTCGCCCTTGGCAAACCCTTCGGACCCGTCCGCGTAGGCCTCGCCCGCGAAGACAGGCACCAGGGCTTCGTCTGGCGGGACCTGTTCGGACAGATAGTCGACCAGCCCGCCTTGGTAGCAATAGACGTGCTCATCGACAGCGTCGTGACGTTCGATCTCCAGCCGGAAGGTCACGCCAGGCAGCAGAACGGCCTTGGCGCGCAGCAGTCGCGCGAGTTCACGCTCGGGGATTTTGGGCGAGTCGAAAAAGGCCGGATCGGGCCAGACATGAATCGTTGTGCCCGTTTCTTTCTTGGGGCACTTGCCGATGACAGCGAGCTTCTTGCTGACCCTTCCTCCATCCGCAAACACGACTTCGTAGATATGGCCGTCTCGTTTCACCGTCACGGCTAGACGGGTGGCGAGGGCATTGGTCACCGAGACGCCCACGCCGTGCAGGCCACCGGAGAACGCGTAAGCCCCTTCGCCGGAGGTTTTATCGAACTTGCCCCCGGCGTGCAGACGGGTCAGCACCACCACGACCGTGGGCTCTTTTTCTTGTGGATGGAGGTCTACCGGGATGCCACGTCCATCATCGCTGACCCTGACCGAGCCATCCATACACAACCGGACACCGATCTGGGTGGCATGTCCCGCCAAAGCCTCGTCTGCCGAGTTATCGATCACCTCCTGGATGACATGCAGCGGATTATCGGTCCGCGTGTACATGCCGGGGCGCGCCCTGACGGGTTCAAGTCCTTTGAGAACCTTGATCGAATCTGCGTTGTAATTCTTAGCCATTCTTTGCTTGTCTCATGAATCAAAAGGTTGTCCAGTAATAGGCCCGAGATGCCTACTGAACACGGGGTAGTCCAGACAAGCGCACCATTAATACGTTTCACCAAGCATCATGAAGTAACCTAAACTCGCATCTGGCAATGGATTGCGGGTTTTTTGTGGTTTGTCACGGAGTGGCAGCGCTATTCGACGCCCAGTCGTTCTAGCCGGTAGCGCAGGCTACGGAACGTAACGCCCAGCACCCGTGCGGCGGCGGTTTTGTTGAAACGCGTTTGCTCCAGCGCTTCCAGGATGGCCGCGCGCTCCATCTGGTCAAGATAATCCTGCAGGGGGTACTTGCTGTCGGGTTGGACGCTGGATGACGGGAGGGCGGGCGCAAGGTTGAGGTCGGCTGACGTGATGCGCTCGCCTTCGCATAAGGCCAGCGCACGTTCGAGGACGTTCTCGAGTTCACGCACGTTGCCCGGAAAGGCATAGGCGCAAAGAGCCTTATGGGCGTCTCGGTCGAGCTTGATCTGACTGCCGCCCAGTTTGTTGAGGAGAAACTGGGCCATGTCAGGGATGTCATCGATGCGATCGCGCAGGCTGGGCATGTCGAGATCGATGACGTTCAGCCGGTAGTACAAGTCCTGGCGGAAGTGTCCTGTTTCGACCAGTGCGGCGAGATGCTGATGGGTGGCACTGATGATGCGAACGTCGATCGGCTCTTCCTGGGTGGTGCCGACTTTTCGAACTTTCTTTTCCTGCAATACCCGCAACAGTTTGACCTGCATTGAAAGCGGCAGGTCGGCGACTTCGTCGAGGAAAAGGGTGCCGCCGTCCGCCGCCTGGAAGAAGCCATTCCGGTCGGAGTCGGCGCCGGTGAACGCGCCTTTGCGATAACCGAAGAACTCGCTTTCCATCAGCGTTTCGGGAATGGCGCCGCAGTTGACTGCGATGAATGGCTTGTCCGAGCGGTTGCCGAGTTGGTGAATCAATCTCGCGGCAAGTTCTTTGCCGCTGCCGGATTCGCCGGAAATGTGGACCGGTGCCTGGGTGCGCGCGAGTTTGGCGATCCGAACGCGAATCTCCTGCATGGCCTGGGACTGGCCGATCAGGTTGCGAGTGGCGTCATGCGCATGTGCGGATTCGGGAACTTTGAGCGCGGATTTGATGAGCGTTCGCAGCTGGTTGAGCGCGACTGGCTTGGCAAGGTAATCAAAAGCGCCCGCCTTGAGCGCAGCAACTGCGTTGCCCGCATTGCCATAGGCGGTGATGACGGCCACGGGCACGGGACTGGGCAATGCGCTGGCACAGGCAATGACTTCCAGCCCTTCGCCATCCGTCAGTCGCATGTCGGTCAAACAGAGGTCGTAGTGCTTCGTGCCCAGTTGCTTTTGCGCATCTGACACGCTGAGGGCGCGATCGGTTTCCAGCCCCATCTTGACGAGCGTCAGCTCCATCAAGTCGAGCAAATCGGGTTCGTCGTCCACCAACAGGATGCGAGGGGTCGTCGTCATCTTTATGCGCCCCCGTGCTGGCTCAGACGGAAGTGCGCGCCGCTTTTTTCACTGATGAAATCCAGCGTGGCGCGATTGGCCTCAGCCAGTTCGCGCGCAAGAAACAGTCCCAGCCCGGTGCCCTGGGCATCTGTGGTGAAAAACGGCTCGAACAGCTTGCCCTGATGCTCAGGATGGACGCCGGTACCGTCATCCTGGATGTCGAGCAACACACTGTCGCCGTCTGCCTGCAGGCTGATCTGGATGCAGCCGGCTTGCTTGCTGCACGACCGCCAGGCATTGCGAAGCAGGTTCCAGACGATCTGGCGCAGGTGGTCGGGGTCGAAATGAAGTTGCAGGGTGTGGGGCATGCTGACTATGACGGCGTCCCCGGGGATTTCTTCAGTCTGCAGCAACTCGCTGATCATCGTGCTGAGCGCTGTTACATCGAGGCTGACCGGGTTCAGGCGGTCGCGCCGGTTGAGCGACAACACTTCTTCGACAAGCTGGTTCAGACGCCGCACATTGTTATCGATAATGGATGTCAGTTTGAGCTGGGCGGTGTCGTGCAGGTCCTCGTTCAACAATTGTGCGGCGTGGCTGATTGCGGAAAGGGGATTCCGGATTTCGTGCGCGATGTTGGCGGTCAGCCGACCCAGTGCGGCCAGTTTCAGCCGTTGCGCGGCGCGTTCGGCCTGGCTTTGGTCCTCCAGGATCAGAACCTGACTATCGTCCTGCGCGGCAAGCGGAATTCGACGGATTCGCAACCGGGCGACCGGGGTGTTCAGGGAAGGTGCGGATTCAGGGCTGGGGGGGCGGGACAAAATATTCACCAATTCGGGCGAACAGGCTTCCAGCCGCGTGATGCCGGGCTTGACCGGCAGTTTGACGCCCAGCAGGGCCAAGGCCCGCGGGCTGGCATGGCGAATAATGCCGTCGCCGCGCACTGCCATCAAACCGTCGGGGGAGTTCTCGATTGCCAGCGCGTTGATCCGGTTCAACAGGGCCAGTTCGTCGGCCTGGCGTTGCGCCAGCCTTTCCGAGTGAAGGGCGCGCCGGGTCAGGGCATGTGCGAGCCAGCCAATGGCGAAATAGCCGGCGCACAGCAGGCCGACCTGGAAAAAGCTGTCCATTCCCTGGCCGCCACGCAGGATGACGAATCCGTGCTGTGCCAGCAGGGCAATCGACGCCATCGCGGCATACAGCAGGGAAAGCCGGCCGCTTCCGACCAGTCCGCCAGAAGCAATGGATATCACCAGCAGCAGGCCCATGCCGCCGGCGAGCCGCTCGCTGGTGGTCATCAGCAGCATGACAAAAATGATATCGGCGGTGATGTGGGCGGTGAGTTGGGCTTGAAACCCGAGCCAGCGTGCCCGAATGCCCAGCACGAACAGCGCTGCAATCACCAGATAGGCGTAGGAAAATATCTGGAAACGTTCGCCTGCGCCTGGCTGGAACAGTTCCGAATCGCCAAACAGCGTGCCGCTGAATGCCAGCGCCAGTGCCAGCGTCAGGCGATAGAGGTTGAAATAATCAAGACTGCGCCAGTGCGACGCAAAATATCCCTCGGTGACGGGGCGGAATCCGGTCGCGGCCGCAGCGTTCATTCCTTGCCGAGTTTCTGGTGCTCGGGCGTGCAGAAAAACTCGCCGCGGGAAAATATCGCTTCGCTACGCGGCATGTTCACTCCGCAATGCGCACACTTCACCATGTCCTCAACCGTTTCCCTGCGCGATGTTGCGGAGGGCGAATTGATCGACCGCTGGTAGGCCCTGAACACGGCCCACACCACAAAACCGATCCCGATCAGCAGCAGAATCTTGCCCACGTTGCTCTCCCCATGAAATGGCGTCCAGCATAGCATGTGGCCACATTGGGTGGTTGGGATGCCCTTCGGCTTTTGTGGTCTGGAAAGGTGCTTGGTGTAACATGCGGGCACCCAATAATTCAAGCACGCTGTAGTTGAGAGGATGACGATGAACCCGATTTTCAATAAGAAACTGTATCTGCCTTTGGTGATTGCCGCCCTGATGGCAGGTTGCGGCAACAAGAAAGAGGGCGAGGCAAGCACCGATGCGCCTCCCGCCCAGGTGGCCGCCAAGGTCAACGGAACGGAGTTGACGGCCCAGCAAGTGGAATTTGCCCTACAACGCATAGCCAACCTGGACGAGAGTCAGGCCAAAGCGGCTTCGCTGCAAGTGGTACGCGCGCTCGTCGATCAGGAAGTCATTGCACAGAAGGCGCTGAGCGACAAACTGGACAGCGATCCTGGCGTGATTCAGGCGCTGGACGCGGCCCGCCGCCAGATCCTGGCCGAAGCCTACATGAAGCGCAAGCTCGGCACGCCTGCCGAGCCATCCGATGCGGAAATCTCGGCCTATTACGATGCTCACCCAGAGCTCTTCGCCAAGCGCAAGGTATACCGCCTGCAGGAGATCTCGATCAAGGCACCGAAGGAAAAACACGAGGCGATTCGTGCGCAGCTGGCGGCGTCCAAAACCCTGAACGAATTCGCCGAGTGGCTGAAGACGGAAAATCTGCCGGCAAAAGCCGGGCAAGGCGTTAAGCCGGCCGAGCAGTTGCCCAAGGCGATCCTGCCCAAGCTGGCCGAAATGCCTGACGGTCAGGCCATGGTGGTGAACGCACCGGATGGTCTGCTGGTAATCGTGTTGGCCGATTCGCAAATGCAACCGGCGACGATGGAGCAGGCCAAACCCGCAATCGCACGCCTGCTGCAGGAGGAAGCGCGTCAGAAGGCGGTCAAGGCTGAACTGGATGCGCTCAAGGCCGCTGCCAAGATTGAATACCTGGGCGAGTTCGCCGATGCGGGCAAGGAAGCCGCAGCACCGGCAGCCGAAGCCGCCCCTGTGCCCGCTGCCGCGCCAAACGCAGCTACTCCGGCGGCTCCCGCAGCAGCAGTCCCCGCTACAGCCCCTGCCGAAGCCGCCAGCAAGGGCGCAGCGGCACCCAAGTAAGCTAAGTACGGCGAGTCGTGAAATTGTAGTGAGATCGCTCATTCAGCGGAGGCTGCGTGAGCGATCTGGATTGGATGATCACGGGCACCACAGCTTGATCCGGGTCGCACGTTATCCAGGGGCTTCGGGTGTATGCGCCGCAACACTAAAATTACCACTTCTCTTCAACTGATTGCGAACTGCATTGGGTCCAAAAACCATGATTAGAAAAGCCCTCATCACTGGCGTCACCGGCCAGGACGGCGCCTACCTTGCCGAGTTCTTGCTGGAAAAAGGCTATGAGGTTCACGGCATTAAACGCCGCACTTCACTGTTCAATACAGACCGCATTGACCATTTGTACGAAGGGCCTGAGGTCAAAACGCGGCGCTTTGTGTTGCACCATGGCGATTTGACCGATTCATCCAGCCTGATTCGTATCATCCAGCAGGTCCAGCCAGACGAAATCTACAACCTCGCGGCGCAGAGTCATGTTGCGGTGAGTTTTGAGGAGCCTGAATACACCGCCAACTCCGACGCTCTGGGCGCGCTGCGTATCCTGGAGGCGATCCGTATTCTGGGACTGGAGAAGAAAACCCGTTTTTATCAGGCGAGCACGTCCGAATTGTTCGGTCTGGTACAGGAAATCCCCCAAAAGGAAACAACGCCATTCTATCCGCGCAGCCCCTATGCCTGCGCCAAGCTGTACGCCTACTGGATCACGATCAACTATCGTGAAGCCTATGGCATGTATGCCTGCAACGGGATTCTGTTCAACCACGAAAGCCCTGTTCGCGGTGAAACCTTCGTGACCCGCAAAATCACCCGGGCCCTGGCGCGTATCAAGCTTGGCCTGCAGGACTGCCTGTTCCTGGGCAACATGGATGCCAAGCGCGACTGGGGGCATGCTAAAGACTATGTTGAAATGCAGTGGCTGATGTTGCAGCAGGACCAGCCAGAAGATTTTGTGATCGCCACGGGCGTGCAATATAGCGTGCGCGATTTTGTCGATGCGTCCGCCCGGGAGTTGGGGATCAGCGTTCGATGGGAAGGGCAGGGCGTTGATGAAAAAGGATACGACGCCAGCGGCAAATGCATCGTCTCTGTCGACGCGCGCTATTTCCGCCCCACCGAAGTCGAAACCTTGCTGGGTGACCCGTCAAAGGCCAAGAACAAACTTGGCTGGACGCCGAGAATCAGCTTCGAAGAGTTGGTTGCCGAAATGGTGCGTGAGGACCTGAAAGCCGCCGAACGCGACGAACTTGTGAAAAAGCATGGCTATACGGCGATGGATTACCACGAGTGAAGTGATGCAGCAGAACGACAAAATCTACATCGCCGGCCATCGCGGTCTGGTCGGTTCAGCCCTGATGCGCACGCTGCGTGACAAGGGCTTCAAGAATTTCGTCACGCGAACACATGCTGAACTTGATCTGACCAGTCAGGCCGCGGTTGAGGCCTTTTTTGTTGCCGAGAAACCTGACTATGTTTTTCTTGCTGCAGCCAGGGTTGGTGGAATTCATGCGAATAACAGTTACCCGGCCGAATTCATTCGGGACAACCTGGCCATCCAGACCAATATCATCCATGCCGCGCATCTGAATGGCGTTAAGCGGCTGATGTTTCTGGGTTCCAGTTGTATCTATCCCAAACTGGCGCCCCAGCCCATGAAAGAGGAGCATTTGCTGACGGCTCCCCTGGAACCGACCAACCGGCCCTACGCACTGGCCAAGATTGCTGGGGTCGAGATGTGCTGGAGCTACAATCGACAGTACGGCTCAAAGTTTATCGCTGTCATGCCGACCAACCTGTATGGTCCCGGCGATAACTACCATCCCGAGAATTCACACGTCATCCCTGCGCTGATCCGCAAATTTCACGAAGCCAAAGTGGGCAATCACCCGACTGTTACGGTCTGGGGGACGGGCACGCCCAGGCGTGAATTTCTGTTCAGCGACGATATGGCGGATGCGTGTGTTTTTCTGATGGATTTGCCGGATGCCGCATACGATTCACTGCTGGGTTCGGACGAGGCAGCGACCGGGGTGTTCATGCCGCCGCTGGTCAATATCGGCGTAGGCGAGGACTTGACGATCAAGGAACTGGCTGAAGCGGTGCAGACTGCCGTGGGGTATGGCGGCCAGATCGTGTTCGATACCAGCAAGCCAGATGGCACGCCGAGAAAATTGATGGATGTAAGCCGACTCAACAGCATGGGATGGGTCGCAAAGACCGGGATGCGTACAGGTCTTGCCCGGGCCTACTCCGACTTTCTTGAACATACACGCCACTGACTCAACAAAGGGTGTGGCAAGCCATTCCACGGCTTGATTAAACAGGATGTAACCATGATTCTCGTGACAGGCGGCGCCGGCTTCATCGGCGCAAATTTCATTCTGGACTGGTTGCGCGTGAAGGACGAACCGGTGATCAATCTGGACAAACTGACCTACGCGGGCAATCTGGAAAACCTGGCCAGCCTGACGGGCGACCCGCGCCACATTTTTATCAAAGGCGACATCGGTGACCGTGCGCTGGTCGATGGGTTGCTGGGTCAGCATTGCCCGCGCGCGATCCTCAACTTTGCCGCCGAGTCCCATGTTGATCGGTCGATCCATGGCCCTGAGGACTTCATTCAGACCAACGTGGTGGGGACTTTCCATCTGCTGGAAGCGGTACGCGGCCACTGGATGGCGTTGCCGGATGCAGAGAAGCGCGCGTTCCGGTTGTTGCACGTGTCGACCGATGAAGTGTATGGATCGCTGGGGGCGAGTGACGCGCCGTTTACCGAGACCACGCCGTTTGCCCCGAATAGCCCGTATTCCGCCAGCAAGGCATCGTCGGATCATCTGGTGCGCGCTTACCATCACACCTACGGTCTGCCGGTACTGACCACCAATTGCTCGAACAACTATGGTCCGTATCAGTTTCCTGAAAAACTCATTCCGCTGATGATTCTCAATGCCACTCAGGGCAAACCCTTGCCGATTTATGGCGACGGCATGAACGTGCGCGACTGGCTGTATGTCACCGACCACTGTTCGGCCATCCGGACCGTGCTGGAACATGGCCGGATGGGGGAGACCTACAATATCGGCGGCTGGAACGAGATGCCGAACATCGAGATTGTGAAAACGGTGTGCGCCCTGCTGGATGAAATGCGCCCCGATCCTGCCGGCCCCTATACGCGCCTGCTCACCTATGTGAAGGATCGCCCCGGCCACGACCGTCGTTACGCGATCGACGCCAGCAAGATTCATCGCGAACTGGGCTGGAAGCCGGCCGAAACATTTGAAACAGGCATCCGCAAGACGGTGCGCTGGTACCTCGACAACCTAGCGTGGGTGGAGCGTGTTGCCAGCGGTGAGTACCGCTCGTGGCTCGATACCAACTACGCCCAAAGGAACGTGCAATGAACCGCAAAGGCATTGTTCTGGCCGGCGGCTCAGGCACGCGCCTGTATCCGGCAACGCTCGCAGTGTCCAAGCAGCTGCTGCCAATTTACGACAAGCCGATGATCTACCATCCGCTCACCACGCTGATGCTGGCGGGCATTCAGGACATTCTGATCATTTCCACGCCGCAGGACACGCCGCGCTTCGAGCAGCTGCTGGGCGACGGCAGTCAGTGGGGGCTTAACCTGCAATACGCGGTCCAGCCCAGCCCGGACGGTCTCGCGCAGGCTTTCATCATCGGTGCGGATTTTGTCGGCAACGGGCCCAGCGCACTGGTGCTGGGCGACAATATTTTTTATGGTCACGAGATGACCGAGGACCTGTGTGCCGCCAGCGCAGAGGAAACCGGCGCCACCGTGTTTGCCTACCGCGTGCATGACCCTGAGCGTTACGGCGTGGTCGAATTCGACGCGATGGGCAAGGCTGTCAGCCTGGAAGAGAAGCCTGTTCAGCCGAAGTCCCACTATGCCGTTACCGGCCTATATTTTTACGATAGCCGCGTGGTGGAAATTGCGCGCAACCTGAAACCGTCGCCGCGCGGCGAACTGGAAATCACCGACGTCAACCGGTTTTATCTCGATGCGGGTGAACTCAAGGTGTCGATCATGGGGCGTGGTCATGCCTGGCTCGACACCGGGACGCACGAGTCGCTGCTGGAGGCATCGCTGTTCATCGAGACGATCGAGAAGCGACAGGGTCTGAAGATCGCCTGTCCGGAAGAAATCGCCTATCGTCAAGGCTATATCACGGCGGAGCAGGTGGCGAAACTGGCCGAGCCGCTGAAGAAGAATGCCTACGGGCAATATCTACTGCGCATGCTGGATGAGCGAGTATTCTGATGAAGGCGATTGAAACCCGTCTCCCCGGAGTCATGTTGCTGGAACCCCAAGTGTTTGGCGACGCCCGTGGCTTTTTCCTTGAAAGCTGGAATCGCCAGACCTTTGCCGAGTTGGGGCTGGATCTGGATTTTGTGCAGGACAACCACTCGCGTTCGGCAAAAGGGGTTTTGCGCGGCCTGCATTATCAACTCAACCAGCCGCAGGGCAAGCTGGTGCGCGTGGTAAGCGGCGCGGTGTTCGACGTGGCGGTGGATCTGCGCCGGTCATCGTCGCATTTCGGGCAGTGGGTGGGATATGAACTGTCTGCCGAGAACCAGCGGATGATGTGGATTCCACCCGGTTTTGGTCATGGCTTTCTGGTGGTGTCGGAAACGGCGGATTTTATGTACAAGACGACCGCCTACTACGCGCCTGAGTGGGACCGCGGGATCCGGTGGGATGATCCCGACATCGGGGTGGAATGGCCCCTCGAAGGTGCGCCTGCGCTGTCTGCCAAGGATCAGGTGCAGCCAAGCTTCAAAGACGCGGAAGTCTATCCGTGAGTGATCGCCCCCGTATTTTGCTCACCGGCGCCAACGGCCAGGTCGGTTGGGAGCTGCAGCGCACGCTGAGCAGTCTGGGGGACGTGGCCGCGCTGGATTCCCGTGCGATGGACCTGACCGATGCCGTGTCAGTGCGTCAGAAGGTTCGCGATATCGCACCTGGCGTGATCGTCAACGCCGCCGCTTATACGGCTGTCGACAAAGCCGAGAGCGAGCTCGGGATCGCTCGCCTAGTCAATGCCACAGCACCCGGCGTACTCGCAGAGGAGGCAGCCAGGCTGGATGCGCTGCTGGTTCATTTCTCCACCGACTATGTCTTCAACGGCAGCGGCACCACGCCGTGGCGTGAGACGGATGCCTGTGACCCGCTCAATGTCTATGGCGCAACCAAACTCGAAGGCGAGCTTGTGATCCAGGCTGCCGGTTGTCGCCATCTCATCTTTCGCACGTCCTGGGTCTATGGCCTGCGCGGCAGCAATTTCCTGCTCACCATGCGCCGTTTGATGCGGGACCGTCCGGAACTCAGGATCGTCGCCGACCAGATCGGCGCGCCGACCTGGTGTCGCGATCTGGCCGAGGCCACGGCTCAAGTCCTGAGCCAGATCAAGTCGCCTGCGCGCGACGGCGACGCGGCAGGGCTCTGGGGCGTGTACCACCTGTGCAATGCGGGCGAGACGTCCTGGCATGGTTTCGCCGAGGCGATTCAGGCGCTTGACGCCTCCGACGAGACGCGTGCTCCTGCTCGTTTATTTGCGATTCCAGGCAGTGAATATCCGACTCCGGCCAGGCGCCCGATGAATTCACGGCTCGACAACGGCAAGTTCGAAAAGACCTTTGGGCTGCGCCTGCAGGATTGGCAGAGCGCACTGGCGCTCTGCATGGAAGCAGACAACAGGTGAATTTGAAGATCAAGGAAAATCCATGAAAGTGTTATTAACCGGTGGCGCAGGCTATATCGGCTCGCACACCGCAGTCGAATGTCTGGCGGCTGGTCATGAAGTGGTGGTGTTCGACAATCTGTCCAACAGCAGCCCGACATCGCTGGAACGGGTGGCGCAGATTGCGGGCAAGTCCGTGACGTTCGTCCAGGGTGATATCCGCGACCGCGCGGCGTTGGCCCAGTTGTTTGCCGATCACCCCGTCGACGCAGTGGTGCATTTTGCCGGACTCAAGGCGGTGGGCGAGTCGGTGGAAAAACCGCTCACGTATTACGACAACAATGTCGCGGGCAGCATTGTGCTGTTCGAGGAAATGGCCGCCGCTGGCGTGAAAGCCGTGGTGTTTTCATCGTCTGCCACGGTATATGGCGATCCGGCGACCGTGCCGATCACCGAGGACTTCCCGCTGTCGGCGACGAATCCGTATGGCCGGTCCAAACTGTTCATCGAGGACATGCTGCGCGACATCTCGCTGGCAGACGCAGATTGGAACATAGCGTTGTTGCGTTATTTCAATCCGGTGGGCGCGCATGAATCCGGGCTGATCGGTGAAGATCCGCGCGGCATCCCCAACAACCTGATGCCCTATGTGGCTCAGGTGGCCGTGGGCCGCCGGTCGCATCTCAACGTGTTTGGCGGCGACTACCCGACGCCGGACGGAACCGGCGTGCGTGATTACATTCATGTGGTCGACCTGGCGCGCGGCCATGTGGCCGCACTGAACAAGCTGCCGCGTCTTGGCGGGGTGCAGACCTGGAATCTGGGGACCGGTCGTGGCGTGAGCGTGCTGGATATGGCGCGTGCGTTCGAAGCGGCAAGCGGCAAACCGGTGCCGTACCGGATTGTCGATCGCCGTCCCGGCGATGTGGCGCAATGCTGGGCGGATCCGGGTCGCGCCGCGCACGACCTGGGTTGGCGTGCGCAATACGATTTGTCGCGCATGTGCGCGGATGCCTGGCGCTGGCAGGAGGCTAATCCGGATGGCTATGCTTGACTCCGGTCGTGTCCCGGTTCGAAGATCGCTTAGTCCGCAGGCTCCCAGTGTTGCAGTTTCAATTGCAATGATTGCTGGCCGTTGAATTCGTTGGGCATCAGCGCGTACACCGCGCGGATGCGACCGGGCAGCGGATCAGCATGAAAGAAGCGCATGGCGTCGAACACGTCGTCGTTGCGCGCCAGTTTCAACTTCAGATGTTTTTCCCCGACGACACGCTGCGCCACCACATCGAAGGTGGCGGTGAACAGCGGCGCGGGGAAGCCTTGGCCCCAGACGGCGTGATCCAGTTGCTCAGCGAAGGCATGGCTGTGGTCGGCGATATCGAGTTCGCCATCGGTTTCGATCACGCCTTCAAGGTCGGCCGCGTCGATCAGCTCGCGCACCACTGCTTCAAAGGCCGCGCCGAAAACCGCGTGCTTTCCAGCCGGAATGCTGAGCCCCGCGGCCATCGCGTGACCGCCAAATTTGTTGATCAGGCCAGGATGGCGCTTGTCGACGAGGTCGAGCGCGTCGCGCAGGTGCAGGCCGGGAATCGAGCGTCCGGAGCCTTTGAGTTCGCTGTTTTCATTGCTGGCGAAGACGACAGTGGGGCGGTGGAATTTGTCCTTGAGCCGCGATGCCAGAATCCCGATGACGCCGATGTGCCAACCGGGCTGATACGCGGTGAGACTATGGCTGTCGGTGGGATTGAAGGTGGCCAGGATTGCAAGCGCCTCTTCCAGCATGTCGGCTTCGACATCGCGTCGGGCGCGGTTGAGCGAGTCGAGTTGTTGCGCCAGTGCCTGTGCGGTGGCAGGTTCGTCGGCCAGCAGGCATTCAATGCCGAGCGCCATGTCGTCGATGCGGCCGGCGGCATTCAGGCGCGGGCCGAGCATGAAGCCGAGGTCGAATACGGTGGCACGTCGCGGGTCCCGCCCGGCCACGCGAAACAGGGCATTGATGCCTGCGCTGGCTTTACCGGCACGCATGCGCGCCAGCCCGTTTTCCACCAGGGTGCGATTGTTGGCGTCGAGCCGGACCACGTCGGCAACAGTGCCGAGTGCGACCAGATCGAGCAGGGTGCGCAAATCGGGCTCGGCCTGTTCTGCATAGGTCCCGCGCTGACGCAGTTCGGCGCGCAACGCAAGCAGCACATAAAACATCACGCCGACGCCCGCCAGGTTTTTCGAGCCGAACGCGCAACCCGGCTGGTTTGGGTTCACGATGCAGGTGGCATCCGGCAAGGTGTCGCCGGGAAGATGATGGTCGGTGACCAGAACCGGAATGCCGAGTGCGTTCGCCGCTGCGACCCCGTCGACTGCGGCGATGCCATTGTCCACGGTGAGCAGAAGGTCTGGCTGGCGTGCTGCGGCAAGCGCCACGATGTCAGGCGTGAGCCCATAGCCATGCTCGATCCGGTTGGGCACCAGGTAATCGACATGCGCGCCAAGCATGCGCAGGCCCCGCACGCCGACGGCGCAGGCGGTGGCGCCGTCGGCATCGTAGTCTGCAATGATGAGCAGGCGTTGATGGTTGGCGATGGCATTGGCCAGAATCGTGGCGGCACGCTCGATGTGCTGCAGGCCGGCTGGCGGTAGCAGTTGCGGCAGGCGATGGGCGATTTCGTCCGGATGGGTGACGCCGCGTGCGGCATACAGACGCGCCCACGCGGGTGAAAGGCCGGTTCGTTCGAGGGCGGCGCAGGCATCGGCAGGGCAGGGACGTACGGTGATCGATGGCATGGGTTCAGAGGCAAATCAGATGCGGCCTATTGTATGGGGTGAATCGCATGGTGACTGAATCATCGATTTGGAATCTGCTAAATTGCCGATTTGGTCTGCCGGAGAGCCGGAGTACCATCTTGCCATGAGCCATTTACTCCCACTCTCCCGCGTGGCCAGACTGGTCGGGCAGTCACGGCATGTGCTGCAGGAGATGATCCGCACCGGCACGCTGGCGACTTTCGACGGCATGATCGAGCTTGATGAGCTGCTGCGTGCATTCCCCAAGGTGAAATGGGATGACGACGCCGAGTTCCGCCGGGTAACGGAAATCAAGGACAAGGCCTTCGCCAAACGGGTGCGCGAGCGGGCGCTGCCGGACAAGGACGTGCTGGTTGCGCGCCTGAACGAACTGGGTGACGAATACGCTGCAGCCAAGGCATTGCTGCTCCATTACGGCAACGTGATGACCTGGCTGGATGAAAAAATCGACGAACTCGAAGAGGAAGCAGGCGCTGAAACGCACCATGCCTTGCACAGCGTGCGCGCGTTCCTGCTGCGCAACCTGGCCGAGATGCCCTCAGAGGCGGAACTGGCCCAGGCCGCAATTGCCCAGGAAAGGATACTTAGAATCATGTCTGCCCATGTCACCATCCAGCCCAGCGGCCATGAGTTTTTTGTGGAGGGAAACGACACGCTTCTGGAAGCTGCGTTGCGCAATGGGGTCTCGCTCAACTACGGCTGCAGCAATGGCAATTGCGGTGATTGCAAGGCGCGCCTGGTCTCGGGGGAGGTGAAAAAAGTCCACGCCCACGACTACGTGCTGAAGCAGGCGGAAAAGGATGCAGGGACCATCCTGCTGTGTTCGTATGCGCCGGTAAACGATGTGGTGATCGAGGCCAACGTGGCGGGCGCACGCGATATCCCGGTGCAGCAACTCACAGCCAAGGTGAAGTCGGTGGAAGTCTTCAATGAACAGATGTCCGCCTTGCACATTCTGGCCCCGCGCAGCCAGCGTCTGCGTTTCCTGGGCGGACAAAGCATCCGGCTCAGCGCAAACGGCCTGAGCGGGCAATACCCGATTGCCAGCTGTCCGTGTGAAGACCGCCATATCGAGGTGCAGATTCCGAACGTCGCCGGGGATGCCTTTGCCCAGGCCGTTTTCGGCGCGCTGAAAGCCAACGATACGGTGGAAGTCGAGGGGCCGTTCGGAGAAGTCGTTCTCGATGAGGACTCGCCACGTCCGGTTATTTTCCTTGCATTCGGTGCAGGGTTCTCGCCGATCAAGAGCCTGATCCAGCATGCCATGTCGCTGGAACTGGCCGAGTCCATGGATTTGCACTGGCTGGCCGACGGGGCCGGACATTACCAGGACAATCTGTGCCGCGCGTGGGCCGATGCGCTGGACAACTTCAGCTACGTGCACCATGCGCCGACCGATGACCTGGATGCCTTGCTGAAGAAGGTTGTGACGGACTATCCGGATTTGCACCGCTTTGATGTGTATGCGGCAGGCACCGCTGCGCAGCTCGAGCGGGCGCATGCGCAATTTGCGCGCGAGGGCATGCACGAAGCACGCTGGTTCGCCGCTGCACTGGATGCTTGAATGCTGAGGCTGTTGCTATATTTGTGGCCGCTGCCGGTCACGCTGATGGGCATGCTGGTTGCGTTGATTGCGCGCAGCAGTGGTGGCGTGGTGTGTCGCGTGGACGGCGTACTGGAATCCGCTGGCGGCTGGCCCGCCCGGGTGCTGCGGAACGGGTTTCCGTTCAGCGGGTCGGTGTCAGCGATGACACTGGGCCATGTGGTCGTAGGCGTATCCGCGGCTGCGCTGCATGCCACCCGCGCACACGAGCGCGTGCATGTGAAACAGTTTGAACGTTGGGGCGTACTCTTTCTGGTGCTCTATCCCCTGGCGGGGCTGGTGGCTGGCTTGAAAGGCGGCCACCCGTATCGGGACAATGTGTTCGAACGTGAGGCGCGCGCTGCAGAGTGCGGGCGCAGCCCTCGACGGCCAGCCGGCTAGCCGGGTTCAATCCCCCAGCCGGTGTGATTCTTCTCCAGGGTCGCCGGTATCGGGGTCGATCCAGTCGGAAATGCCCAATTCGTCCTCGGCTTCTTCCACCGTTTCGCCCGGCTCATAGTCGCTGTCAGCGTTGTATTCCATGTCCTGAACGGCGTCCAGCAAGCTGGCGAAGGGACCATATTCTTCGCCCGTGTCGGCATCGACCCAGTAACAGCCATCCGGCCGCTCAAGAATGCGGGTGTGGTCGTAGTCAGCCGGCGTCTCGGGAATAGCATGGTTCATGGTCGTCCTCCGTGTTACTGACTATAGGTAGCGAAGTCGGTATGGGCAAGCGTCATGTCCTGCCATCAATCAGCACCAGCCCAATCGATGCCGCCATCATCAACCCCAGATGCACCCAGCTCCACAAACGAAAGTGCCTGACCAGCCCAGTAACTTCACGATTGGCGATCAGGAATGGCCGGCCATGCGCAGGCTTGCGCACAAGGTGGATGCCATCCTTGAGGCGGATGTCGAGGTGGGTGCGGTCGACTTCATCCGATGCGGCCTGGCGCGCGCGCTCCCATTCCGGCATGCTGATTTCGCCGTCGCGATCAGCGTCGAAGCGCGCCAGCAAAGCCGTCTTGTCGGCCTTCCATTCGGCCAGCAGGGTGGAGAGATCGGCCTTCTTGTCGAGCACAGCGTTGGGGCCGCCCAGCGTGATGTGTTCGCCAATGACGTAAACGGTTTCCCCTTCGATCAGTGTCCACTCGGTTTTTCGATAGCCTCCGGCGCTTGATACCTGCTTGCGTGAAGTGATGATTTCAGCGCCGTCTGGATCGACCAGCACGCTGCCGCTGCCATCGTCCATGCCGAAAGTGTCATGCGAAATGCCTGATTCGACGTACTCCCAGCGGTCACCATTGCGGCGCTCGATGCGATAGCGATACCAGAGGCAGGGCAGGCCGGTGACCGGGCTGACCAAACCCTGTCCGGGTGGCTGTTTGCCACGACCCACCAGCTCGATATAGCCCTGCGGGGCAGAGGCGATGCGTGACGTCGGCGTGTCGGCAACGGTTCGATAGCGCTTGAGGTTGACGTACCACGCCCAGAAACTGGAGACGCCGACCAGCGCAAAACTGATTTGCCAGCCAAGCCGCGACTGCAGTTTGAACCCCAGCAGCAGGATCAGCAGATTGGCGCCGCCCAGCGCAAAGTTGGCATAGTCATGCCGCCATTCGGCTGCCCAGCGGGTGCGAAACATCAGCTATTGAAAAGCTGTTTCATGTCGACATCTTTTTTTTCTTCAGCGGCAAACCGCAGCAGCGAAAACTGGCCGAAGCCAAACAGCCGCGCCACCATGGTGTCGGGAAACTGCTCGACGCGCACGTTATTGACGTTGACCGAATCGTTGTAAAACTCGCGGCGGTCCGCAATCGCATTTTCAAGCCCGGTGATGCGCGCCTGCAGGTGCTGGAAGGTTTCGTTGGTTTTCAGGTCGGGATACGCCTCGGCAACGGCGAACAGGTTGCCCAGCCCAAGCCGCAGGGCGCCTTCGGCCTGCCCCAGCGCGGGAATGTCGTGCGATGCGCGTGCGCTGGCCACCTGGCTGCGTGCCTGCATCACCTTTTCCAGTGTTTCCTGTTCGAACTGCATGTATTGCTTGCAGGTCTCGACCAGTTTCGGCAATTCGTCGTGACGCTGCTTGAGCAGGATGTCGATGTTCGACCAGGCCTTGCCGACGTTATGCTTCAGCGTCACCAACTGGTTGTAGATGAAGATGCCGAACACGGCGAGGAATGCGAGCACGACAAGTAGGATCAGGCCGCCGGACATGGTGAGCTCCAGAAAGTTGAATTGAATCGAAGAAATAGCGGATGGCGACGACTTAACTTGAGCACGGCACTGTCAGATCCGTGCGGCAACGATGGCCGCGATTTCCGTGTCATTCAGCTCGACCGGATTGGTCTTCATGCTGCTGCCACGGCTGTTGGCCACTATGCGCGGGATGTCGTCAACGGTGACGCCGTAGTGCGCGAGCCTTGGCAATTTGAGCGCGTGCGTCCAGTCCGCAAGCGTGTCGATCAGGGCGGAATGGGACGCCTCGCGGCCAAGATGCCCTTGCTTGCTCAGAAGCCGCCCCACCTGCGCGTATTTTTCCAGGGCGGGATGATCGGGTTTCCGGGCGCGCAGCGCTTCAATGTTGATGCGCGTGGCTGTCGCTACCAGCGTGCCGCAAGCAACACCATGAGGAATCGGGAAAAATGCGCCCAACGGCGCGGCGAGCCCATGCACGGACCCCAGCCCAACCTGTGCCAGCGTAATACCCGAGACCAGTGCTGCATACGCCATCCGCTCGCGCGCAACCGCATCGCCCGCGTCCGAATACAAGGCCAGCAGGCCGTCGCGTGACGCTTTCATGCCGCCCCACGCGAGCGAATCAGTCATCGGTGCCGCCCGGCTCGACACGTAGGACTCCAGCAATTGAGTGAAGGCATCCATGCCATTGGCCGCAATTACAGCGGGTGGACATGTGGCCAGGAGATCGGGGTCTATCACAGCGTATTCGGCGACCAGTTGCTCATCCCGGAAAGACTTCTTGAAGCCTCCCGTGCCCTGGACAGACAGTACCGCATTCTTCGTGGCTTCCGAACCTGTGCCCGCAGTCGTTGGCACCGCAATAAAGGGGGTGGCCGGGCCCGTATAGGGCAGTTCGGGACCGACGCCTTCCAGATGGTCCATCACCGAATTACCGGGTTTGAGCAGGCCGGCAATGGCTTTCGCAGCATCCAGTGCGCTGCCGCCGCCAATGCCGATCACCACGTCAAAACGCTCCGCACGCAAAGCTCGCACAGCGTCGTCCACCATCTGTGGGGAAGGCTCGCCAGGGATGGCCAGATGCAGCCATGAGACCGCTTGCGCTTGCAGTCCAGTTGTCACCGTTACCCATGTCGGAGAGTTTTTGAGTGAAATGGCACCCGTTACGAGTAAAGCACGCGTGCCATACCCCCGGGCGATAGCAGGCAACTTTGACAGCGAGCCGGAGCCAAACTCGATACGTGGCAGGCGCGAAAGGGAGAAGTTGGATATGCGCATAGGATGGCGTTGGATTCAATAGAGGCTGTCGGATGGTAGCGTCTTGTCCGAGGATGTGCCGCAAGGAAGGCGGAATTTGCACGGCCGATGAGGACTATATGGCCTGATCTGGCAAGATGGTCGTTGCTGCAGGCCTTTGAAAAGATGAATCTTATCCATTTTCGATCGAGAAGCCTTGCTTGGTGGCGTGAGTAAGTGTTGACGGGGTGGATGGCGCTTTGCTATAGTTCCGCTTCTCGATTGACGCAGTTCTCTGCGACAGGCGCGGGGTGGAGCAGTCTGGCAGCTCGTCGGGCTCATAACCCGAAGGTCGTAGGTTCAAATCCTGCCCCCGCAACCATTTCGAAATATGGGTTGACGCAAACTTGAAGTTCTGTAGAATGCGCACCTCTCGAAACGGCAACGCAGCGAAAGCGAAGTCAATAAGAGATTGATCTTTAACAATTTACAGCCGATAGGTGTGGGTGTTGTTGCGGTAGTTGTTCTGACTTAGGTTGGGATGACAACTAGCATAAATGCTCACACTTGAAATTGAAGTTAAATTCATTTTGAGTTGAGCGACGAAGTATTGAAGTAATAGCAGGTATTGAACTGAAGAGTTTGATCCTGGCTCAGATTG
>JAWOJD010000086.1:0-17850 GCA_046484355.1 Thiobacillus sp. | reverse complement strand
CAAGCAGTCGCGCACGTGAATCCGGCTTCGTCGTTGGTGTGTCAGAAGTCAAGAAATCCAGTTGCGTCAGCGTGTCGCCGCTAAAGCAGGCACCGAGCGCACACATCGGTGCAGAAAGAATGGCGTCATAAATCCGCATGACGGAATTCTAGCCGAGGTCCTGTATATCGCCAGGTGGGGGGAATTGATCACACGGCGCGTTCGACGAACAGGGGGCGGGCGCGGCCAATATCAGCGCAAAAAGCGGACGGAACACGCTCGTGAGCCTGCAGCCAGGCGTTGAGTTCGGCCGCGAGTATTCGACCGCAGGTGGCACGCTGTTCCGCCCGTACAAGATGGTCGGCATGACCCATTTCGTGTCTGGCACGACCACCGGGATCACGGCGTCATTGCAAGGCGCGCCAGTTGGCACGGCGCCCTTCACGACCGAGAGCACGATGGACAAGGCCTATGCTGACCTGACGCTGGGTGTGGATGCATTAAGCGTGAAGGGAACGACCTTGCGGCTGAGCTACACCGGGCAGTTCTCCGAGCATGCCGAATCTCACAGCGCCAGCCTGAAGCTTTCGATGCCTTTCTAGACGATATCTGGACGACTCGATTCAACTGCCGGTAGGCAGTGACTGGGTCGTCCAATCGAACAGGTCAGCCGGTAATCAGCGTGCCGTCTCGACCTGATGCAGGGTGCGCGTCACCGAGATCCAGGCGCCCAGCCATCCGAACAGCGTAGTCAATCCCAGCACGATGGCGATTTGAAGGGGGGAAGGCGGTAGCAGGGAAAAGGCGGATCCGTACAGGCTGGACAGGTGTGCGACCGGATCGCGCAGCAGCCAGCCGGCAAGTGCCAGCACGCCGCCCGCAGCTAGGCCGCCCAGCAAACCTTGCAGGGCGCCCAGATACAGGAAGGGGCGCCGGATATAGCGGTCGGTTGCGCCAATCAGGCGGCTGACGAGGATTTCATCGCGGCGGCTCAGCACCAGCGCGCGGATGGCGTTGCCCGAGATGGCGACCAGCGCAATGGCAAACAGGCCGGCCAGCAGGGCCACGCCGGTCCGCCCAATGGCGAGCGCGGCCTGCAGGCGGTCGGCCCACTGGCTGTCGAGGTAGGTTTCCGCCACGCCCGGCAACTTGGCCAGCTCGTCCGCGATCTGGGCCAGCGCCACACGGGTCGAGTTCTGGGGACTGACCACCCAGGCGTCGGGCAGCGGATTTTCGGTCAGGCCGGCGGTGATGTCGGCGATGTCCTGCGTTGCGCTCAGGGCGGCGAGCGCCTCGTCCCGGCCGACAAAACGCGCCTCGGCAATGTCGGGTTGCTTGAGCCGGCTGGAGAGGGCCTGTTTATGCGCCGCAGTGGCGTCGGCTGCCATAAACACGCTGATTTCGGGCTGCGCCGGCAAATCGCCCGCCAGTCTGCTGAGATTGCCGAGCATCAGGTAGAGCCCGCTGGGCAGGCTGATGGCCACGCCCATGGCCAGCGCGGTGAGCAGGGTGGCGACGGGTTGGCCTCGCAGGCGGTTAAGCGCCGAGACCAGCGCATGTTTTTGATGACGCAGCCACTCGATCATGCTGCTACCTCCGCCACGCTGCCGTGGTCAAGATGCAGGGTTCGGCCCCCCAGTGCGGCGATGGCGCGTTCGTCGTGGGTGGCGATGACCAGGGTGGTTCCGACCTGATGGAAATCGCGGAACATCGACATGATGTCGGCGGCATAACCGGCGTCGAGGTTGCCGGTGGGTTCGTCGGCCAGCAACAGGGCGGGCCGGCTGACCAGCGCACGGGCGATGCACAGGCGCTGCTGTTCGCCGCCCGAGAGGCTCATCGGGTTGGCTTTCTCGCGGCTGAGCAGGCCGACCTTGTCGATCACCACGCGCGCCCGCTTCAGCGCCACGCGGCGCTCGAATCCGGCGATGTCGAGTGGCAGCACCACGTTTTCAATCACGTTGCGGTCGAACAGCAGTTTGTGGTCCTGGAACACCAGCCCGATGTTGCGCCGCAAGTACGGCACCGCGCGGTGCGACAGCCGGCTGATGTTCTGGCCGCTGACCGTGACCACGCCGCTGGTGGGGCGTTCGATGGCTGCGATGAGCTTGAGCAGCGTGCTTTTGCCTGCCCCGGAATGTCCGGTCAGAAAAACCAGTTCGCCTTTCTCGATGGCGAGATTGACGCCCGACAGCGCTTCGTGGCCGCCGGGGTAGCGTTTGGTGACCTGGCTAAAACTGATCATGGGTAGACGTGATTCAAGCAGTGGCTGATTCAAACAGTAAACACGGCGTCGACGAATTCGCGCGCATCGAACGGTCGCAGGTCATCCATGCCTTCACCCACGCCGATGTAGCGCACGGGAATGGGCCGCGCGGGTTCTGATCGCGCCTGCGCGATCGCGGCAATCGCGCCGCCCTTGGCCGTGCCGTCGAGTTTGGTGAGCACCAGGCCGGTGACGCCCAGCGCGTCATCGAAAGACTTCACTTGGGCCACGGCATTCTGGCCGGTGTTGGCATCCAGCACCAGCAGCACTTCATGGGGCGCGCCGGGGGCAGTCTTCTCGATGACGCGTTTGACCTTCCTGATCTCTTCCATCAGGTTCAGCTGGGTCGGCAGGCGGCCTGCGGTGTCGGCCAGCACCACGTCGATGTTGCGGGCCCGCGCGGCCTGGATGGCATCGTAAATCACGGCGGCGGAATCGCCTTTTTCCTGACTGACCACCGTCACGTTGTTGCGCTCGCCCCATACCTGCAACTGTTCACGCGCCGCCGCGCGGAAGGTATCGCCGGCAGCCAGCAGCACCGACAGCCCCTGCGATTGGTACAGCTTGGCAAGCTTGCCGATGGTTGTAGTCTTGCCGGCGCCGTTGACGCCCGCCAGCATCAGGATGAACGGCTTGTGCGGCGTCACGTCGAGAGGCGCCTGCAGTGGCGCGAGCAGATCGACCAGCGCCTGTTTCAAGGCCACCTGCAGTTCGGATGCCTCGGTCAGCCCCTCGCGGCGTACTTTCTTCTGCAGCGTCGTGAGCAGCGCCTGGGTGGCGTCCATGCCGATGTCGGCGGTGATGAGGATGGTTTCGAGTTCGTCGAACAGTTCGGCGTCGATCTTGCGTCCGACCCCGAACAGGCTGGACAGCTGGCCGCCCAGACGTCCGCGGGTTTTCGCAAGTCCCTGCTTCAGCCGCTGGGCCCAGCCGGGGCGGGGCGCAGGGCTGTCCGGTTCGGCGGCTTGCGGGGCGGCGGCGGGCGCAACCGGCTCGACGTCCGGAGCATGCGTGACGGAAGGCGTTGCGACAGGTTCGGGCGCCTCCGGTGCGGGCGCAGGTTTGGACTTGAAGAAACTAAACACGGATCAGGGGGTCAGCATGGCTGTTTGACGGACGCTGTATCTTATCATTCAGTCCACAAGGGATCGGTATCCTTCGGGACTCAGTACAAACAAAGGAGACAACATGCGTGTCTTGTTGGGAATAGTGCTGCCGCTGCTGCTGGGCAGCGCGCAGGCGGCGGTAACGGACGTGACGCTGGATAACGGCATGCGGGTGATCGTGCAGGAAGATCATCGTGCGCCGGTGATGGTGTCGCAGGTGTGGTATCGCGCCGGGTCGATGGATGAATTCAACGGCACCACCGGGGTGGCGCACGTGCTCGAGCACATGATGTTCAAGGGCACGAAGACCGTGCCGCCGGGCGAATTTTCCAAGCGCATTGCCGCTGCGGGCGGGCGCGAAAACGCGTTCACCAGCCGAGACTACACGGCGTATTTCCAGCAGATGCAGAAAGACCGGCTGGAACTGGCGATGCAACTGGAGGCCGACCGCATGGCCAACCTCGTCATCAGTGACGAGCTGTTTTCCAAGGAAGTCCAGGTGGTGATGGAGGAACGGCGGCTGCGCACCGACGATCAGCCGCAATCGGTCGTGTACGAACGCCTGATGGCAACGGCCTACCAGGCGCACCCGTATCGCCGCCCCATCATTGGCTGGATGGACGACCTGCAGAACATGACCGGTCAGGATGCGCGCGACTGGTATGACCGCTGGTATGCGCCCAACAACGCCACGCTGGTAGTGGCGGGCGACGTGAAGGCCGAAGATGTCGTCGCGCTGGCGAAACGCACTTTCGGCGCGCTGCCCGCCCGCGCGCTGCCCGAACGCAAGCCGCAGGCCGAGCCCGAACAGGTGGGCGGCAAGCGCATTGTGGTCAAGGCGCCGGCCAAGCTGCCCTATCTGCTGATGGCCTGGCATGTCCCCACGCTCAAGGACTGGGAGAAGGACAGCATGCCTTATGCGCTGCAGATCCTGGCCGGCGTGCTGTCCGGCAACGATTCGGCGCGGTTGCAGAAATCGCTGGTCAAGACGCAGCAGATCGCGGTGAACGCGAGCGCAGGCTACGATGCCGTTTCGCGCGGACCGGGCCTGTTCATGGTCGACGCCAGCCCGGCCCCGGGCAAATCCGTGGCGGCGCTGGAAAAAGCCATTCGCGCGGAGCTTGAACGGGTCAAGCGCGAGGGCATCAGCCCGGCGGAACTCGCGCGGGTCAAGGCGCAGGTCATCGCGGCCGACGTCTACCAGCGCGATTCGCTGTTTTATCAGGCGATGCAGCTGGGCGAGTACGTGACCACCGGACTCCCGCCCGAAGCGCTGACGCGCCGGGTCGACAAGTTGCGCGCGGTGACGGCGGCCGAGGTGCAGGCTGCCGCACAGCAGTGGTTGCAGGACGACCGCCTGAGCGTGGCCGAACTCGATCCACAAGCCCTGAAGCCGCAGGTACGCAGCGCCGCCGCACCGGGAGCACGCCATGCCCATTAACACGCAGTCGATCAGAACCTTCCTGCTGGCCCTATTGTGGAGTCTGCCGCTGTCGGTGCAGGCCGGGCTGGCCATCCAGCACTGGCAAACGCCGCAGGGCGCGCGGGTGTATTTCGTCGAAAGCAGCGGGCTGCCGATGCTCGATATCGCGGTGGATTTTCCTGCGGGCAGCGCCCGTGATCCTGCCGGCAAGGCGGGGCTCGCGCAGTTGACCCACGGCCTGCTTGACCAGGGCGCGGACGGCCTGTCCGATACCACCATCGCGCACCGTCTCGCCGATGTTGGCGCCGTGATGTCGGGCCAGCTCGACCGTGACCGTGCCGGCGTGACCTTGCGGACGCTCTCGTCTGCCGCCGAAAAGAATGCAGCGATCGATACGCTGGCGCGGGTGCTGCAAAAGCCCGACTTTCCGCAGGCCGTGATCAAGCGCGAAAAGCAGCGCCTGATTTCCTCCATTCGCGAAGCCGAGGCCGATCCCGGCACGGTTGCCAGCAAGGCGTTTTACCGCGCGCTGTATGGCACGCATGCCTATGCGCATGACGCGGCGGGTGAACCTGCTTCGGTCGAGAAGTTGACGCGTAGCGACCTGCAGGCGTTTTACCGTGCGCACTACAGTGCTCCCAACGCCGTGATTGCGCTGATGGGCGACATCTCCCGCGCCGAGGCCGAGGCCATCGCCGAGCGCCTGGCGTCCGGCTTGCCGCGCGCGGCGGCCGTGCCCGCGCTGCCCCAGCCTGCGCCAGCGGCGGTGTCCGACTCGCGCATCGTCCACCCCTCCACGCAAAGCCATGTGCTGGTTGGCGTGGTGGGCATGTCGCGGACGGATCCCGATTACTTTCCGTTGTTCGTCGGCAACTATGTGCTGGGCGGCGGCGGCTTCGATTCGCGCCTGATGCGCGAGGTGCGCGACAAGCGGGGCTATGCCTACAGTGCCTACAGCTATTTCAATCCCATGATGGCGGCTGGCCCGTTCCAGCTCGGCTTGCAGACCAAGCTCGAGCAGACCGGAGACGCGCTCAAGGTAGCGCGGGAGACGGTGCGCGAATTCATCGCCGACGGTCCCAGCGAGGCCGAGCTGACACAAGCCCGCGCCAATCTCACCGGGGGCTTCCCGTTGCGCATCGACAGCAACAAGAAGATTCTCGGCTACCTGTCGGCCATCGGCTTTTACAAGCTGCCGCTGGATTACCTGGATACCTGGGTGGAACAGGTGAATGCAGTCGACGTGGCGGCAGTGAAGCAGGCGTTTGCCCGCCGTGTCGACCCCGACAAGCTGGTGACCGTGGTGGTGGGCGGTGCGCGCTAAGCAGGCGTCGCCCCAGCGCGCGCATGGGGTGGCCAACCGGGTTCGGATCATCGGCGGGCAACTCCGGCGGCGCCTGCTCGACTTTCCGGGCGGGGCAGGCCTGCGCCCCACCCCGGACCGTGTCCGCGAAACCCTGTTCAACTGGCTGGGCCAGGATCTGCCGGACTGGACCTGTCTGGATCTGTTTGCCGGAAGCGGCGCGCTGGGTTTCGAGGCTGCCTCGCGCGGCGCGGCACGCGTCGTCATGATCGAGAATGAACGCGCCGCGCATGCCGCGCTCGAGAAAAACCGGGCCGCACTCGGGGTGGATCAGGTCGACATCCTGCGGGCTGATGCGATTGCCTGGCTGGCGCAAAATCATCAGGCCTTCGATCTGATTTTTGTCGATCCGCCATTTGACAGCGGGCTGGCCGAAAGCGTGCTGGCCGGGTTGGCGCCGCATCTCAAGCCGGGCGGGTTGGTGTATGTCGAGCAGGGGGAGGGGGTGGTCGCACCGTCCGGGTTTATCATTCACCGTAGCGGGCGCGCAGGGCGCTCGCACTTTGCGCTGCTGATTCGAGAACAGGACCCGGAATGCTGACCGCCGTCTACCCTGGCACCTTCGACCCCATCACGCGCGGCCATGAGGATCTGGTCCGGCGCGCGGTACGGCTGTTCGATCATGTCGTCGTCGCCGTGGCTGAATCGCGCAACAAGCGCCCCTTCTTTTCCATGCAGGAACGGGTGGCGATGACGCGTGACGTGCTGGCAGACGTGCCGCAGGTGCGGGTGGAAGGCTTTTCCGGACTGTTGATCGACTTTGTCGCCGAACAGGGCGCGATCGCGGTGTTGCGGGGCCTGCGCGCGGCATCCGACTTCGAATATGAATTCCAGCTCGCGGGGATGAACCGCAACCTCAGGCCTGACATCGAAACCCTGTTTCTGACCCCGTCGGATCAATACATGTTCATTTCCGCCAGCATGATCCGCGAAATTGCGCAGCTGGGCGGGGACGTGTCGCCGTTTGTCCATCCGTTGGTGGCAGCGCAATTAAGTGGGAAAATAAGAAAAAGCTGATATGACCCGGAGAATCGAATGTCAATGTTGATTACGGACGAATGCATCAATTGCGACGTCTGTTTGCCTGAATGCCCGAACGATGCCATTTCCCAGGGCGATGAGATTTACATCATCGATCCCAACAAGTGCACCGAATGTGTCGGCCACTTCGATACGCCGCAGTGTGTGGAGGTGTGTCCGGTCGACTGTATCCCGCTGAACCCGGACTACCCTGAAACCAAGGAGCAACTCCAGGAGAAATTCCTGAAGCTGACGGCAGGCAAGTAAAAGTAATCAGGCCATTCTGGCCAGGCGCGCACTGATTTCATCATCTGACAGGGCATTTGCGATACGCGTGTTGAGAAGGGCCAGATGATTCATCTGGTCACGCACCGTGCTGACCGAGGCTTCAAGTTCGGCAATCCGCTCGTCGAGCGTTTCGGTGGCTTCATGGATGCGGCTGACGCTTTCCAGCCGGCGCTTCAGCTGGATCTTGTGCTCGCGCACCTGGGTTTCCATCGGTGCGATCAGCGCCTTCAGCCAGATTTCGGTTTCACTGTTTGCCAATTCGAAGACCTGAACCACTTTGCTGGCGAGGCTTTCAAAGAAGCGGGCAGTCAACTGACCCTGGCCGACGGTCAGCATCTTGAAGACGGTGTTGAAGCGTTCTTCGAAAATACGCTCCAGCCGCGCCATTTCCTTGCGGTATTTGCGCAGGCTGTGTTCCGGCGGGTTGACCGCGCCCAGCCCGTGCTCTTCGCTGAACTTCTGGTACATTGCCGTCATCATGGCCCGGATTTCCTTGATCACCTCGGAAGACGCGCCCAGGTTGCCATCGAGTTGGCTGAAGAAATGCACCATCGCCTCGCGCAGGCCGGTGCTGAAATGACTCTTTTCCATCGACTGCCGGGTGCGTCGCACCTCGTTCCGCATCGCCTCCATCCCCAGCCGCTGGCGCAGTACCGCCACCTGTGACGCGAAGACATTGCGCAAGGCATTGAACTGCTGCAGGCCGCGTTCGAACTGCTGCTTGTCCTCGTTGGCCTTGGTCATCATGTGCAGGATGACGTCGCGATTCTTGCCGCGCAGCCCTTCCAGCTCGTCGACCTGATCCTGGATGCCAGACAGCCGGGTTTCCAGCAGTTCGGTGGTCTTGAGCACCACATCCTCCACGCCGGCCAGGGTGGATTCGCTCACCAGTGCCTGCTTGCAGGGGATCAGCTCCTGCGACAGTGCGGCCTCCAGCTCGGGTAGGCGCGTTTTGGCCAGCAGCGCGTTATCGTTGCGCACCTTGGCGACCAGCGCTTTCTGGGCCGAGACCGGGTAGATCTGGCTGGTTGGCAGATCGAGCATCGCTGCGCTGCTGGCAACCTGCTTGGCAATCTCGGCGTCGATCTCGGCCTGGGTCTTGAGTTCGTCCCACAGCCCGTCGATCTTGTTCAACACCACCAGCCGGGCACGGCTTGCGCCTTGCACCGGAGCAATGTGGTGGCGCCAGATTTCGATGTCCGAGCGGGTGACCCCGGTGTCGGCCGCCAGCAGGAACAGGACAGCATGGGCGCTGGGCAGCATGCTGAGCGTCAGTTCGGGCTCGGTGCCGATGGCGTTGAGACCGGGCGTGTCGAGAATGACCAGCCCCTGCTTCAGCAAGGGGTGCGGAAAATTGATGAGCGCGTGACGCCAGCGCGGAATGGCAATGGTGCCGTCCCGCTCCAAGCTGCGTGCAGTCTCCTCATCCCTGGAATTGATCAGCCCGTAGGATTCGGCCGTGGTGGCGTCGACCTGCATCGTGTCGGCCAGCCGCATCAGCGTTGCGCTCATTTCGTCGGCGGAGTCGAGGTTCAGCGGAAACTCGGTCCAGGCAGCTGCGTCATGCTTGAAGTCCGAAATGCTGCCTTCGCGGGTCTTGGTTTCGATTGGCAGCAGGCGCAGCGAGGGGCGCAAGGCGGGGTCGAAGTACAGTTCGGTCGGGCACATGGTGGTGCGCCCGGCGGAAGAGGGCAGCACGCGCTGCCGGTAATCCGCAAAGAAGATCGCGTTGATGAGCTCGGATTTGCCGCGTGAGAATTCCGCCACAAACGCCACGTTCAGCGTGTCTTCGTGCAGGCGGCCAAGCAGCTGGTTGAGCCGCAGGGCGGATTCGGCGTCGCCCAGTTCCTCGGAATTGAGCCAGTCACGCAACACCTCGACGCGCACCGATACGGCATCGCGCCAGGCACTGTAATGTTCGAACTCGTCAACCAGGGTCGTGGGCATCATGTGGGCATTCCGTTCAGGCGTGCAGGCACGCGGGGTAAGACACAATTCCTTAACGACATGTTAATAACAAACTTGAAGCCTGTGCCAGCGCGGCGTCAGCGTTGGCAACGCGGGCAATAGAACGTTGCCCGTTGCCCTTGCACCATGCGGCGGATGGGCGTCGCACAGGTTTTGCACGGCAACCCTTCACGACCATACACCCGTGTCTGCAGTTGAAAATAGCCCATTTCGCCGCTGCTGTGCACGTAATCGCGGAGCGAACTGCCGCCTGCGGCAATGGCCGCAGCCAGCACCTGCCGGATCGCCGCGACCAGCCGGGCACAGGCCGGGCGGGTCAGCCGCAGGGCTGGCGTGGCGGGGCGGATGCCGGCATGAAACAGGGCTTCCGAGGCGTAGATATTGCCCACGCCAACCACCACCTGCGCATCCATGATCACCTGTTTGATCGCTGCGGAGCGGCGTTGGCACAGGGCATGCAGCCAGGCGGCATCGAACGGCGGCGTCAGCGGTTCGGGCCCGAGGTGCGCCAGCAGGGGGTGATCGGCCACATTGTCAGTCCATAACACTGCGCCAAAGCGGCGCGGGTCGCGCAGTCGAAGGATGGTGCCGTCGTCGAACAGCCAGTCGACATGGTCGTGCAGGGCCGCAGGCTCGCCGGTTTCGGCAAAGCGAAGGCTGCCCGACATGCCCAGATGCACAAGTTGCGTGACCCCGCCAAAATCGAACAGCAGGTATTTCCCTCGTCGGGCAAGTCCCACGAGCTTGCGCCCGGTGAGTTGCGCGCCCAGATCGTCCGGAATCGGCCAGCGCAAACGGGGATTGCGCACGATAATCCGTTGCAGCGTGCGGCCTCGCAGGCGCGGCAACAATCCAAGGCGGGTGGTTTCAACTTCGGGCAGTTCGGGCATGGTGTGTGTGGGGGTGCCGCACTGAAATCAAATGGATAGCGAGCGAGGCGTCGGCGCCTGAAAGGTTTGGCGCCATACTCGGGAACCGAACCGGTGCACGCCCATTCTATAAGAGCGCACGGTCTTTTGGCTTTCGCTGCCCGGGCGCTTGTGTTCCGATGCGGATGGCGGGCGCGTATCCTGCCCCTGGCGCCGGATTGAGGGGCTTCCTGCAGCACGCAGGTCAACAGGATTCAATCTTGTCGAGACGCGGCGTTCGCAACAAGGGCATGGAATGCGTCCCGAAAGTTTAGAATCGTGGCAGATTCCTTTACCAAGGCATGATTTATGGCACACCTCAAAGTTCTTCCCGTTTACGCAGCGCTGGTGCTGGCGGCCGCATGCAGCCAGCCTGGCGTCAAGGCGTCGCAACTGGAGACTACGGAATCGCAGGCCGTGCCGGTGGCGCAGACCGAGGTTGCCGCCGACCCCGCACCGGTTGTCGCGCCGCCCGCCGATGAGCAGGCCCACCTTCCGAAACAGCCACTGACGCCCAACATCCTGTTCAAGTTTTTGCTGGCCGAAGTGGCCGGGCAGCGCGGGGCGATTGAAGTCGCACAGGCGACTTACCTGGATTTAGCGCGGGAAACGCGTGACCCGCGCATTGCCCGCAGGGCGGCGGAGATTTCAGTATTCGCGCGCGATCAGGCGGGCGCGCTAGAGGCTGCCCGCATCTGGGCGGCTGCCGAGCAGGATTCCGAGCGCGCCCGGCAAACGCTTTTGGCGCTGCTGCTGAACAAGGGCGAAATTGGCGAGGCCGAGCCGATGCTGCGGGACATGCTGAAAGAGGAGTCCGCCAGGGGTTTCATGCATCTGCCTGCCTTGCTCGGGAAAATGAAAGACGCGTCGGCTGCGCTGGCCTTGGTGGAACGCCTGGCGGCTGAGCATCCGGCGCTTCCGGAGGCGCGTTTTGCCGTTGCGCAGGCGGCGGCCAGTGCCGGGCAGCCGGATGCGGCTGTGGCGGCGTTGCAGCAGGCAGACCAGTTGCGCCCGGGCTGGGAGGCTGCTGCACTCTTGCGCGCGCAGATCCTGTCGAAAACCTCGCGCGTTGATGCGCTGACGTTCATGCGCGATTTTCTCGCAGCGCACCCGGCTGCGCGTGAAGTGCGGCTGGCGTATGCGCGGGTTCTCGTCAACGCTAATCAGTTCACGGAAGCCCGCGCCGAATTTACCCGCCTGACCAGCGATTTTCCGCGCAATGCCGAAGTCAGCTTTGCGGCGGGCCTGTTGTCGCTGCAAATGGGCGATGTCGACGCCGCGCGGGACTTGCTGACGCAAACGCTGGAATACGATCCGCGAGACGCGGATACCGTGTATTACTACCTGGGCCAGGCGGCCGAGCAGTCGAAGCAGCCGGAAGCAGCGGCAGCCCATTACGCCGACGTCAAGACCGGGAAGTACCTGGTGTCGGCGCGGGCGCGTCAGGCGGCGCTGCTCGCCAAGGCGGGCAAGCTGGACCTGGCGCGCGCGCTGCTGGCAACCACGCAGGGCGAAGACGATGCGCAACGCATCCGGCTGATCCAGGCCGAAGCCGAATTGCTGCGCGACAACAAGCTGCGCCAGGCGGTGCTCGATGTGCTGACGGAAGGCATCAAGCGCTTTCCCGATGCGCCCGATTTGCTGTATGACCGTGCCATGGCGGCCGAGAGGCTGGACAAGCTGGATCTGCTGGAAGCGGATCTGCGCCGGGTCATCGTATTGCGGCCGGAAGACGCCCATGCCTACAACGCGCTGGGCTACACGCTCGCCGACCGCACCGAGCGCCTGGCCGAAGCCATCGGGCTGCTCGAAAAGGCGCTGTCGCTGGCCCCGGAGGATCCCTTCATTCTCGACAGCATGGGCTGGGCGCTATTCCGGGCAGGCAAACTCGAGAACGCCAAGGACTACCTGGAGCGCGCCTTCAAGCAGCGCCCCGACCCCGAAATCGCCGCCCATCTCGGCGAGGTGATGTGGGCGCTGGGGCGGCGCGAAGAAGCCGGCAAGCTGTGGCAGACCAGCCTGCAAACCCATCCGCAGAACGAAGTGCTGCTCGAAACCCTGCGCCGCCTGAAGCCGTGAGGGTTGGACTCGTTTCCGCGTTGGGTACCGCGCTGGTTCTGGCAGGCTGCGCCTCCACACCGCCCACGGCACCGGTCGATACCAGCGCCGTGTACTCAACCAGCTGGACGCTGCAGGGGCGCATCGGCATCCGGACAGACGAACAAAGTCTGTCCGGCCAGGTTCACTGGCAGCACCGCGCGGACCGGGACGAGTTGCTGATGACCTCGCCACTTGGGCAGGGCGTGGCCCGTATCGTGAGCGACGCCGCCGGCGTGGCGCTCGAGGTCCCGAATCAACCCACTCGACGCGCGCCCGATGCCGAAGCCCTGACGCGCGAGGTGCTGGGCTACGGGCTGCCTGTCTCCGGCCTGACCTGGTGGATACAGGCGCGTCCTGCGCCCGGTCGTGATTTCGAGACCGCGCTGGATGCTTCGGGGCGAGTGGAGCAGCTGAAACAAGACGGATGGGTGATCGATTACCTGAAGTACACGGAAGTTGCGCCGCTGCGCCCACGCAAGCTGGTGGTGACGCGCAAGGGTCTGGAAATTCGTCTGGTGACAGACAGCTGGGAAAACGAATGAGGCACGCGTATCCGGCGCCCGCCAAGCTCAACCTGTTCCTGCATGTCGTCGGCCGCCGTGCCGATGGCTACCATCTGCTGCAAAGCGTGTTCCGGCTGATCGACCGCGCGGATACCGTGCATCTTGAATTGCGCGATGACGGCCGCGTGGTGCGCGAAGGCGACCTGCCCGGGGTGGCCGAAGATGACGATCTGACCGTGCGGGCGGCGCGACTGCTGCAAGTGCATGCGCCAGCGGGCGCGGGGGTCAGCATTCGCCTCGACAAAGTATTGCCGCTGGGCGGCGGGCTGGGTGGTGGCAGCTCGGATGCGGCCACCGTGCTGCTGGCGCTCAATCGCCTGTGGCAGGTCAATCTGCCACGCGAAGCCTTGCAAGCCTTGGCGCTGCAATTGGGCGCCGACGTACCGGTGTTCGTCTTCGGCCAGACTGCGTTTGCCGAAGGGGTGGGCGAGGTTTTGCAGCCAGTGAGCGTACCGCCGGCATGGTATGTGGTTTTGATGCCACCTGTGCAGGTGCCGACCGCAGCTGTTTTTGCTGCGCCGGAATTGACACGCAACACGCCACCCCTCAAAATAGCGCCCTTTTCCGCAGGCGTGGGTCGAAATGATCTGCAGCCCGTGGTTGTCAGTCGCTTCCCAGAAGTCGCCCGTCATCTTGCATGGCTGGCGCGATTCGGCGAAGCGCGGATGACCGGGTCGGGCGCCTGCGTGTTTGCATCATTTGAATCGGAGGGCGCGGCGCGGGACGTGCTGCGTCAGTTGCCCGATACGATGCAGGGGTTTGTGGCGCAGGGGCTCGACAGGCATCCGCTGGTCGACTGCTGCACCTGAACCGGAAAGACCTAATTTGGGGAGTCGCCAAGTGGTAAGGCACCGGATTTTGATTCCGGCATTCGTAGGTTCGATCCCTACCTCCCCAGCCAGATTTGAGCGAGCAGCCGCCTGGGGCGGCTGTTTTTGTTGTGGTGTCGGCACTGAGGTGTCGTGTCGTCGGAGGCTCGCGTGTCCATAGACAACTTGATGGTGTTTACCGGTAATGCGAACCCTCGCCTGGCCGGCGACGTGGCGCGCCATTTAAATATCCATCTTGGTCGTGCCACCGTGGCGCGTTTTTCCGATGGCGAGGTGATGGTTGAAATCCTCGAGAACGTGCGCGGCAAGGACGTGTTCGTGCTGCAATCGACCTGCCAGCCGACCAACGACACGCTGATGGAAGTGATGGTGATGGTTGATGCGCTGAAGCGCGCCTCCGCCGGTCGCATCACCGCCGCCATCCCGTATTACGGCTACGCACGCCAGGACCGGCGCACCCGTTCGGCACGGGTGGCGATCACCGCGAAAGTGGTGGCCAACATGCTCGCGGGTGCCGGCATCGACCGTCTGCTGACGATGGACCTGCACTCCGACCAGATCCAGGGTTTTTTCGACATGCCGGTCGACAATATCTATTCCAGCCCGATCCTGCTGGGTGACATCTGGAAGCGCAACCATCCGAACCTGATGGTGGTGTCGCCCGACGTCGGCGGCGTGGTGCGGGCGCGGGCGATTGCCAAGCGCCTCGAGTGCGAGCTGGCAATCATCGACAAGCGCCGGCCGAAGCCGAACGTGGCGAAGGTGATGCATATCATCGGCGATGTGAAGGACCGGACCTGCATCATCATGGATGACATGGTCGACACCGCCAATACGCTGTGCGAGGCGGCCAATGCGCTGAAAGAGCATGGCGCGAAAAAGGTCATGGCCTACTGTACCCATGCGGTGCTGTCCGGCAGTGCGGTCGAGCGCGTGACGCATTCCGCGATCGACGAGCTGGTGGTGACCGACACCATTCCGTTGCGCGACGATGCGCGCGGCTGCGCAAAAATCCGGCAATTGTCGGTGGCTGAACTGCTGGCGGAAACCATCCGCCGCATCAGCAATGAGGATTCTGTCAGTTCGCTATTCATAGAGTAAGCAGCATTGAATAGCGAACCGGGAATGCCCCTGGTCGCGGGGGCTGCACCATGCGTTGCCAATTTCGGGTGATGCATTTGTAACCATGCATTGACCATTTTCGGCAATGCATTATCAAGCAGTTATTTAGGAGAAGTCTCATGGAAATCGAAGTCATCGCGTTCAAACGCGAAGCGCAAGGGTCGAGTGCGAGCCGCCGCCTGCGCAGCACCGGCAGGGTCCCCGGCATCGTCTACGGCGGCACCGACGCCCCGATGCAGATCGAACTGGATCACAATGCGCTCTACCACGCACTGCGCAAGGAAGCGTTCCACGCCTCCGTGCTGTCGCTGACCGTGGACGGCAACAAGCAAAGCGTGCTGTTGCGCGACACCCAGTGGCATCCCTACAGGCAGCAGGTGCTGCACGTCGACTTCCAGCGTGTCGACAAGACGCACAAGATCCACGTCAAGGTCCCGCTGCACTTCCTGAACGAAGAGACCGCGCCTGGCGTCAAGACCGGCGGCGGCAAGGTCAGCCACGTGGTGACCGAGCTCGACGTGACCTGTCTGCCGGGCAACCTGCCCGAGTACATCGAAGTCGACATCGGCGCGCTGGAACTGGGTCATTCCATCCATGCGAACGATCTCAAGCTGCCCGATGACGTGGAATTCGTTGCGCACATTCAGCATGAGAACCCCGCGGTGGTGACGATCACGCTGCCCAAGGGCATGAAGTCGGACGAGATTGCACCCGAGACGCCTGCTGAACCCGCAGCGTGAGTCTGAACGCAACCCGCCCACGGTTGCGTGGTGAGCCGTCATGACGGCTCCCCGCCTGATTGTCGGCCTCGGTAACCCGGGGCGCGACTACGAAGAAACCCGGCACAATGCCGGGTTTTGGTTTTGCGCGCGCCTCGCGCACGGGTGGGGCCTGCCGCTGGCGCACGAGTCGCGCTTTCACGGCATCGTCGGCCGCCGCGGACCGCTCTGGATGCTGCTGCCGCAGACCTTCATGAACCGCTCCGGTCAGGCGGTCGGCGCGCTCGCGCGCTTCCATCGCATCGAGCCGGCCGAAATCCTGGTGGTGCACGACGAGCTCGACATTCCGCCCGGCCAGTTGCGCCTCAAGTTCGGCGGCGGCATGGGCGGACACAATGGCCTCAAGGACATCACCGCGCATCTGGGCACGCAGGACTACTGGCGGCTGCGAATCGGCATCGGCCATCCGGGCGACCGCAACGAAGTCGTCAACTATGTGCTGAAGCCGCCGCGCCGCGAGGAGCAGGCCGACATCGACGCCGCCATCGAGCGTGCGGTGGACCTGATGCCGCTGATCGAACAAGGCGAGTGGAACGCCGCCACCCAGCGCGCCAACACCAAACCCACCCCATCCCAGGAAAAACCATGAGTCTCAAATGCGGCATCGTTGGCCTGCCCAACGTCGGAAAATCCACCCTGTTCAACGCGCTGACCCAGGCGGGCATTGCGGCGGAGAATTATCCCTTCTGCACCATCGAGCCGAATACCGGCGTGGTCGAAGTGCCGGATCCGCGCCTGGCGCAGCTGGCCGAAATCATCACGCCCCAGCGCGTCGTGCCGGCGATCGTCGAATTCGTCGACATTGCCGGCCTGGTCGCGGGTGCTTCCAAAGGTGAGGGTCTGGGCAACCAGTTTCTGGCAAACATCCGCGAAACGGACGCGATCTGCCACGTTGTGCGCTGTTTTCATGACGAAAACGTGATTCACGTTGCCGGCAAGGTGGATCCGCTGTCGGATGTGGAGACCATCGCCACCGAGCTGGCGCTTGCCGACCTGGCAAGTGCCGAGAAAGCCCTGATCCGCTACGAAAAAGCGGCGCGCGGCGGCGACAAGGAGGCGAAAGTCATCGTCGAAGCCCTGAAGCCTGTGCTGGCTGCGCTGAACGAGGGCCGCCCTGCACGCGCCGCCGGGCTCGACGCCGAGGGCATGGAGGCGATCAGGTCGCTGTGCCTGATGACGGTCAAGCCCACGCTGTATGTCGCCAACGTCAGCGAGGACGGTTTTCACGACAACCCCATGCTGGATGCACTGAAGGCTTTTGCTGAAAAGGAAGGTGCGCCGGTGGTGCCGGTATGTGCGGCGCTGGAGGCCGAATTGCAGGAATTGTCGCCGGAAGACCGCCTGGAATACCTGAAGGAGCTGGGCTGGGACGAGCCCGGCCTCAACCGCCTGATCCGCGCCGCCTATGATTTGCTCGGCCTGCAGACCTATTTCACCGCCGGGGTCAAGGAAGTACGGGCCTTGACCATCCACAAGGGCGACACCGCGCCGCAGGCGGCCGGCGTCATCCACACCGATTTCGAGCGCGGTTTCATCCGCGCCCAGACCATCGCATTTGACGATTTCATCGCCTGCAAGGGCGAGCAGGGGGCCAAGGAGGCAGGCAAGATGCGTGCCGAGGGCAAGGAATACGTTGTCAAGGACGGTGACGTGCTGAATTTCCTGTTCAACGTATAACGGCGGATTTACGCCGGCAGTGTTTGACACCACCTCGCTAAGCCCCCTATAATCTCGCGCTTCGTTTGGGTGGGGTTCCCGAGCGGTCAAAGGGATCAGACTGTAAATCTGACGGCTCTGCCTTCGAAGGTTCGAATCCTTCCCCCACCACCAGATTTTGCAGGTCGAGCAGGGCGAAGCGGGTGTAGCTCAATGGTAGAGCTGAAGCCTTCCAAGCTTAAGACGAGGGTTCGATTCCCTTCACCCGCTCCAATTTTTGTATGGGCTTGCTTGTTGAGTCCAAGGCCCATGTAGCTCAGTGGCAGAGCACTCCCTTGGTAAGGGAGAGGTCGGCAGTTCAATCCTGCCCATGGGCACCAGTTTTGGGTGTTGTTGCGTGTTGAGGCGGCACTCCAGTTATTAGGCAGTTGTCAGAGTCGTCGCATCATTACTTGTGCAAAATTAAGGGGTACTTGAAA
>JAWOJD010000054.1:0-13278 GCA_046484355.1 Thiobacillus sp. | reverse complement strand
GGAACGATCCCGCCCATTCGTTCGATTTGCCCTTCTCCCCGCTTGGCACCCCATTCCAGAAAAAGGTGTGGCGCGCGTTGACTCATATCCCTGCCGGCCACCCCGCGACGTATGGCGCCCTTGCCAAACAGCTTGGCACGGCGGCACGCGCCGTGGGTCAGGCATGCGGTTCGAACCCCCTTCCGATCCTGATCCCTTGTCACCGCGTAGTCGCGGCGAGTGGGCTGGGCGGCTTCATGCATGCGTCCACAGGAAGGCCGCTGGATATCAAAACCTGGTTGCTGGCGCATGAACGACGCGCTGATTGACCGCTTCTGCGACCACCTGTGGCTGGAAGACGGTCTGGCGGATCTGACGCTGGCAGCCTACCGGCGCGACCTGAAGGCTTTTGGAGACTGGCTGGAAAAAGAACGCAAACAGGCGTTGGACGCTGCCGTGTCGGGCGACGTTGAAGCCTGGCTGGCGTGGCGCTTCGCCCAACATGCGCAACCCCGCAGCGCGGCGCGCTACACCTCGGCCCTAAAGCGCTTTTACCGCTATCTGCTGCGCGAAAACCTGATCGCCATCGACCCCACGCTCAACCTCGACAGCCCCAAGCTGCCGCGCGCGCTGCCCAAGACGCTGACCGAGACCGATGTGGAACGCCTGCTCGACAGCGCCGACATCGACACGGCGCCGGGGCTGCGCGACCGTGCCATGCTGGAAACACTGTATGCGACCGGCTTGCGGGTATCGGAACTGGTGGGACTGAAGCTGACCGCGGTCAATCTCAACGATGGCGTGCTGCGCGTCACCGGCAAGGGCAACAAGGACCGGCTGGTGCCGCTGGGTGAAGAAGCGGTGTCATGGCTCAAACGGTATCTGGGCGAAGCGCGCCCCTCGCTCTTGGACAAGCACCTGTCCGACGCAGTGTTCGTGACCCCGCGCGGCAGCGGCATGACCCGGCAGGCGTTCTGGTATCTGATCAAGCGGCGCGCACGGGCTGCAGACATCACCCGCCCGCTGTCGCCTCACACGCTGCGCCACGCCTTTGCCACCCACCTGCTCAACCATGGCGCCGACCTGCGGGTGGTGCAGATGCTGCTCGGTCACAGCGATATTTCCACCACCCAGATCTACACGCATGTCGCCCGCGAACGGCTGAAACAGCTCCACGCGCAGCACCATCCGCGCGGCTGAGTGCGGTTCAGGGTGTCCTGATCCGCTCCATCAGATAACACAGGCAGTCCTGCCGGATCACGCGTGCGTCGCGCGTGAGCATGGCGGGCATCAGGGGCTGCCTGAGGGTGATCTCGCCCTGCTGGTAATCGAACAGTCGGGCGCCAATGTCTTCGCCGGCTTCGTTCCATGCCTGCAGCCTTGCCGGGCTGTCCGGTCGTACGCGCCCCAGCAGGTTGCTGCGTTGCAGTTCGCGGAAATTGAAGTGGTCGAGTTCGGGGACGAAGTCGATGTCGGCTTCCGGGGCGTTGAAACCGAAGCTGGTCTGCTCCGGCACCTTGACCGTCGCCACGGTGTGGAACAGGTCGATGTCGTGCGGCGCGACCGGATGAACCGGAAAGTCGGACAGGTGCAGGCAGGCTTCGATGTAGGTGGCGGCGTGTTCGGCGCTGCCCGGCGTGCCGGGCTTGCCGCATTCCACGGTGACCGAGGGGCAGAGATCGGCAAACGCGGCCGACTGCACGCCGCGCGGCCGGATGAAATACACCACGATGCGGGAAAACAGGGTGGCGAGCTGCAGGAAATCCTGATCCAGCCGGTTGACGCAGGCGTAGTGCGGGTTGAGGCCGGTGTTGTTGTGGATGTCGATGCTGGCGAACACGCCGCGCGTGCGCATCGCGTCGACCACCTGCTGCATCATCGCCGATTCAGCCGTGGGCGGATCTTCGCCGCCTGGCCACACGCGGTTGTAATCGGGCTGGCCGTCGAGCCGGCGCTGGCCGCTACGCGCTGCCGCGATGTTGCCGACAAAAAGCGACAGCGCCCGCGGCAGCTCGGTTGCCCCATATTGCTTCAATACCGACTGCACTGCCATCCAGCCTGCGTCCTCATTGCCGTGCAGCAGCACCGAGACGAACAGCGGCGGGGTACGGCGGCCCGGCAGATGGATCAGCGCGGGGCCGGGCAATACTTTGCCCAGGCGTGACGCCGGCAAATCGAGCAGGCCTTGCGGCAGGGTGTTGTACTCGCTCAGCATCCCACGTTCCATTCGTGCACCGGGGCACCGGAGCGCTGGTTTTCCAGATAGTCGTTCATCATGCGTTGTGCGTTGCCGTTGCTTGCCTCCAGTTGCCGCAGTTGCCATTGCGCCCCGGTCTGGCCCGACCGGGTGCGGGCTTCGACCACGCCGAGGTAATGCTCGATTTCGGCGTCGGGCAGGCCAAATGCCTGCAATCCCCGGCGCGCCAGCGGCAGGCAGGTGTCCAGTATGAGGCTATGGGCGGGGTGACAGCGACCGTCCAGCCACACCAGTTCGGCTTCCAGCCCCCGTTTTGCGGCCGCATAAAAGTTGCTTCGGGAGTCGGCAAAGCCAAGCGGGGGCGCCGCCGTGTCGTCATATCCGGCCAGTTCATGCACCAGACCATAGTAAAACGCAGCGTTGGCCACCATGTCGAGCACCGACGGGCCGCTGGGCAGCACCCGCTGCTCCATCCGCACGTGCGCGTGGCCTGCCGCGTCAAAACCGATCAGCGGCCGCACCCAGCGCCAGATGGCGCCATTGTGCAGGCGCACATGCGGAAAGCGTTCAGGCGGCTCGTCCAGTTGCACGGGCAGCAGCACCGGGTATTGCGCGAGATTGTCCTCGAACAGTTCCAGCAAACTAGTGTCCACGTAATCACGGCCGAAGGTCACCCGCCGGATCGCCGGATCGGCCAGCCCCGCATAGCCCCCCAGTTCGACCGACTGCTCGAACAAGGGCACGCGGGTTTCCTGCCACAGGCGATGGCCGAACAGCACGGGTGAGTTGACCCCGGCGGCGAGCAGCGGCGCGCAGGTCATCAGCGAGGCATTGTAGTAGCGGGCGGCCTGCCCGAACGGCACCTGCAGATGCAACTGAAACGAGGTGGTCGCCGCTTCGAGCATCACGTCCGGGCGATCCATCCGCAAATGATCCGGGCCCTCGATGTCGATGTGGATCGGCCTGCCCTTGCGCTGCTGCAGTACCTGGGCGTTGAGCGCGTCGTACCGCTTCATCGCCGAGAGATTGGCCAGACACAGGTCCGAGTTGCGGATGGTCGGCAACACGCCGATCATCGCCAGCACCGTATCCATGCCATGTGCCACCTGCTGGCAGCGTTCCCAGGTATCGGTGAGCGATTGTTCCATGGCGGACAACACGCCCGCCCGCATTTCGACCGGCGGCGCGTTCAGTTCGACGTTGAAGCGGGACAGTTCCGGCACCACCAAAGGATCGTTCAGGGTGCGCAGGTAGGATTCGTTAACCGGGCTGGGCAGTCCGGCATGGTCCAGCAGCCAGGCTTCCAGTTCGAAACCCCCGACACTGCGCGCATCGGCAAAACCGCCAGCCTGGGCAAAACGCTGCAGACCAGCGGTTTCATCCGCCAGTCGGTCCCGGAATCGCTGGAAATCAGCATCCGAGAAATGCGTAAGGGGAATTTCCTGACCCATGACCGTAGTTTCAGGCGGGCATGTCGGCCCGCGCATCCAGACATCTCGCTGCTGTAAACATAAACCGGGTTGGGCCGTTCGCCCAGTGTTTTTTTGACCGGCCGCCGGTTGGCGGCCGGATCAGGACAGGCGCGAACTGCGTTGCGCCAGATAAAACCATTCCTGCCCCGGCTGGGCGTCCGGGTTGGGGAACACGACGTAGCCATCTTGCCTGGCCAGCACCGGGGTGCCATCGTGACGCGTGCCGATGACCTCTCCGGCAGACACTTGCTCGAAGCTGGCCCACTCGCGCGCCAACTGGTCGTCTGCATGGTTACGGTCGATGACCTGATACAACTTCAGCGCCTCGGGGTCGGTCGTCACAGCCAGTGCGGGCGCGGCGATCAGGCCCAGATGGGCCAGCGTATTGTGGATGGCACGGTAGGCCACATCCGGCGCGGCGGGTTCGTCGTGCTGGCCGCATTCAAGGGTGAGCGCGATGCCGCCGTGCGCGCGCATGAACTCGGTGGTGCCGACGCCGTAGTTCACGTCGGCCTCGCGTGCCGACACGCCTGCCGCCAATCGCCGTGCAACGCCCGCAGCGTAGGTGTCGAGCCAGCCTTCGACAAAGCGGTGCACGCCCAGATGCAGCGCCAGCGCGGTTTCCTCGGCGGCGCGCGCAAACGGTTCGAGCGCACCTTGGTTGTCTTCCGGCCCCAGCATGACGAACGGCTTGCCCCCGGTATGGAAGGAATGCAGGTCGAGCAGCGCGTCGTGCTGCGTCAGCAAGGGACACAGCCAGTTGGCGATGCGGTCTTCGAATTCGACCGGCGCGTCAGTCGGCGCCAGATTGCGGTTGAGGTTGCGGTCCCCCATGCGCTGATGGCGCGCGTAGGCCAGCGGGTTGGTGACCGGGACGAAAGTGACGTTACCTGCAAGGATGGTCACCTGCCCGGATTCGATTTCACCGATCACGCGCCGAATCGCCTGGGTGCCGCAGGTTTCGTTGCCATGCACGGCGCCGAGCACGATGAGACGCGCGCCAGGGGCCTGGCCGGTGAAGGCGATCGACTGGAAGTGCAATGACGGAAATTCACTCATGCGTTCAGAGCCTTGAATAACAGTGACACACTCGACACCAGCAACAGTACACCGACCAGCCGCGTCATCTGCGCCGGAGCGAGCCCAGTATGCACCCGTCCCCCCAGATACAGCGCGCCCAGCACCAGCGGCAGCGCGGCAAAATACGCCACCCACACCTGCGCTGTCAGCAGCAGGCCCACCACCGCAAAACTCACGATCCGCATCAACCCCTCGGTAAAGAATACCGCCGACAGGGTCGCGCGCAGGTCGCTTTTATCGTGGATGCGATGGGCCAGGTAGATGACATACGGTGGCCCGCCGGTGCCGAACAAGGCCCCCACGGTGCCACCGGTGAGCGAGGCCGGGATGGCCCAGGCACGTGAGGCCTGTTTTTCGCCATGGATATTCAACACACTGCGCACCGCAAAAATGAACACGAATGCGGCCAGCGCCACCAGCGTGGGCACTGTCGGCAGATTGACCAGCAGGCTGGTGCCCAGCGCCACGCCAACCAATCCAAACGGCATCAGCACGCCGACTTCGGCCCAGCGAACCCGCTTGAAATTGAAACCGCCAATCACGATCGACGCGGTGAAATCCAGCAGCAATACCGTCGGCACCACGAACTGCAGCGGCAGGAACAGCGCCAGCAAGGGCACCGAAATCAGCCCCGAGCCAAACCCGGTGATGCCGCGGATGAAATACGCCGCCAGCAGGATGGCCACCGCGCCGGCCATGTGGCCGGCGGCAATCTGTTCAAGCTCCATTCAGGCCTGCGCTCACACGCGTGCGCCGCGCTCGATGGTGATGCCCAGTTCCTTGATGCCCGGCACGATGGCAAATTTGGTGACGGACACTTTCACCCACGGCGCGCCGAATTCGTCGCGCACGATGGCTGCCACATGCTCGGCTACCGACTCGACCAGGGTGATCGGCTGTGGCGTTTCATGCAGGTAGGTTTTTACCCGGTTGGCCACTGCCCCATAGTCGATGGTGTCGGCCACGTTGTCGGTGCCGCCCGCCTTGCTGTCGGGCAGACCGATTTCAAGATCGAGCCGCACCGGTTGCGGCACTTTGCGTTCCCACTCGTATATGCCGATAATCAGTTCGAGACGGAAGTCCCGCAAAAATAGAATGTCCATTGCTTTCCCATCCACCGCGGCAACCGCCAATGGACCCACCCAAAACCCGCCATTTTACTGACTTATGACCACGCTGTTATTTATTGCTGTTGCCTACCTGATCGGTTCGCTGTCGTTCGCCGTCATCGTCAGCCGCGCCATGCGCCTGCCCGATCCGCGCAGCTTCGGCTCGGGCAACCCCGGCGCCACCAATGTCCTGCGCACCGGGCGCAAGGCCGCGGCCGCGCTGACGCTGCTGGGCGACGCGCTCAAGGGCTGGGTGGCGGTGATGCTGGCCCGAACGCTGGCCCCTGCTTTCGGCCTGGACGATGGCATCGTCCTGCTGTGCGGACTGGCGGTGTTCATCGGCCATCTGTTCCCGGTGTTTTTCGGCTTCAAGGGCGGCAAGGGCGTGGCCACCGCGCTCGGCGTGCTGGTCGGACTCAATCCCTGGCTCGGGCTGGCCTGTCTGGTCACCTGGCTACTCATGGCCTGGGCGTTCCGCATTTCCTCGCTCTCCGCGCTCGTCACCGCCGTGCTCGCCCCGTTGTATGCCTGGCTGCTGATGGGCTGGGGCGACGCGACCGTGGCCGTGCTGGTGATTGCGCTGCTGCTGGTCTATCGTCACAAGAACAATCTCGTCAATTTGATGTCGGGGCAGGAAGCCCGCATGAGCAAACGCACCTGATGTAACGCATGTTCGAAACCATGTTCGAAAAGACCATCGATCACGCCAAGGACAGCCTCGCCGAGGTCTCGCGCGAGGCTATCGACCGCGCGGGCAATCGCCTTGGGGATGTGGTCAAGGAAGGTGTGTCGCAGGCCGGCACCGAACTCAAGGACGTAATCTGGCAGGCCAGCCAGGAAATCGACGCCAAGCTCGACAAGATTTCCGAGGAGTTGCACGCGCAACGCCAGTTCACCAAGGACGACGTGCGCGAGCTGGTCGACTATGCCGGTGAGCAGCTCGGTGCGTTGATGGACGCGCGCATCGTCAACGCCAAGACCGAGATTTCTGCCCTGGTGCAGGACAAGGTCGAGTATTTCAAGCGTGAAATCGACGGCTTTTTCATCGAGCGCCAGCGCGACCTCGCGCGCGAACGCCGCCGGCTGTTCATCAACGTCGCCATCGCGATCCTGGCGTCGCTATCACTGGGGTTCGTGTCGTGGCTGTATCACCAGTACATCGGCGGCGAACTGGACGTGTTCGCCATCTTCCGCATCGTGTTTGCCTCGCTGGCCGGCGGCTACGCGGCCTATCTGGCGGCCCGGCTGATTCGCCGCTGGCTCTCGATGTCCGAACACAAGAAGGACACCTTGTTTCTGGTCAGCCGCTATTGGGGCGTGTTGCGTCCGGAAAGCATCTTCAGCACGCTGATCCTGGTCTGCCTGATGGCCGTGCTGGTCGGATTTTTATTGTTTCCTGACCAGATCGCACAACTGACCGGCAGCGAAAAATGGCTCAAGAACCTGCGCGACGCCTACCCCATGTTCCAGCAGTGACTCGCCTTCACGGCGATATCACACGGCGTCGAGTGTCGCCAGATCCCAGCGCGGTTTGACCGCAAACGTCAGGTCGCCCGATTGCGCCGCCAGGCGCTGCGCTCCGGCGTAGGCGATCATCGCACCGTTGTCGGTGCAAAATTCCATGCGCGGATAGAACACGGTGATGCCGATGGCGGCGGCCTCGCGCGTGAGCCGTTCGCGCAAATGCGTGTTCGCGCCCACTCCACCGGCCACCACCAGGCGCGTGGCGCGGCTGTGTACGCAAGCCGCCAGGCTCTTTTTCACCAGCACCTCGACCGCCGCGGCCTGAAACGCCGCCGCAATATCAGCCGACTGCGCCAGGCCCGCCTTGCGCACCAGCGTCAGCACCGCGGTCTTGAGCCCGCTGAAGCTGAAATCGAAATCGCCGGAATTCAGCATCGGACGTGGCAGACTGAAGCGCGTGGCATCGCCCGTTGCCGCCAGCTTCGACAGCGCCGGCCCGCCCGGATAGCCTAGCCCCAGCAACTGTGCGGTCTTGTCAAATGCCTCGCCCGCCGCGTCGTCCAGGGTTTCGCCGAGCAGCGTGTAGCGACCCACCCCCGACACCAACATCAGTTGCGTATGCCCCCCCGACACCAGCAGGGCAACAAATGGAAATTCGGGCGGCGTATCGGAAATCAGCGGCGACAGCATATGGCCTTCGAGATGGTGTACGCCCACCGCAGGGATATCGAGCGCAAACGCCAGCGCGCGCGCCATGCCCGCCCCCACCAGCAAGGCGCCGGCCAGTCCAGGGCCCTGCGTATACGCAATGCCGTCGACATCTGCCAGTGTGCGCCCACTCTCGTCCAACACCTGACGCGTCAAGGGCAGGACGCGCCGGATATGGTCCCGCGACGCCAGTTCCGGCACCACGCCACCATAGTCGTTGTGCATCGCAATCTGCGAATACAGCGCATGCGACAGCAGGCCCAGCGCGCTGTCATACAGCGCGACACCGGTTTCATCGCAGGAGGATTCGACGCCAAGCACCAACATCAGAAGGGAAGTATTACGGGGGACTGGAAAAAAATGTGGGGGCTTGCTATTATTCTCGTTTTTCCCGTTTCCCGGAAGCCACCTTCACATGCCTCACGTTAAAGTCAAAGAAAACGAGCCGTTCGATGTTGCCCTGCGTCGTTTCAAGCGTTCCATCGAAAAAGTCGGCCTTCTGACCGAGCTGCGCGCCCGCACCTTCTACGAGAAGCCCACCGCCGAGCGTAAGCGTAAACTCGCCGCTGCGGTCAAGCGTCAGAGCAAGCGCCTGCGCGGTCAGCAACTCCCTCCCAAGATGTATTGATTCTGCGTTCTCGCAGAATCGCACCCACACAACACTCCGTTCATCATGTCGCTCAAGGTTCGCATCACTGACGACATGAAAGCAGCCATGCGCGCGAAGGAAACGGTGCGTCTCGGCACGATTCGCCTGCTCCTGGCTGCCGTCAAGCAGCGGGAAGTCGACGAGCGTATCGAACTGGACGACGCTGCCGTCAGCGCCATCGTCGAAAAGCTCATCAAGCAACGCAAGGACTCAATCAGCCAGTTCCAGGCTGCCGGTCGCGACGACCTGGTCGCGGTGGAGCAGGCCGAACTCCTGGTACTGCAGGCCTACCTGCCCGAGCAATTCTCGCCCGCCGAAGTCGAAGCTGCCGTTGCTGCGGCCATCGCCGAATCCGGCGCCGAATCAGCCCGCGACATGGGCAAGGTGATGGGCCTGCTGAAGCCCCGGCTTGCCGGCCGCGCCGACATGGGCCAGGTTTCAGCGCTGATCAAAGCCCGCCTCGCGGCTTGAATCCTACCCGGCTGCGCCCGGGTTTATCATGCGGCAACCATGATCCCGCGCGATTTCATTGACACCTTGCTCGCCCGCGCCGACATCGTCGATGTCATCGACCGGCGCGTGCCCCTGAAGAAAGCCGGCCAGAACTACCAGGCCTGCTGCCCCTTCCACAGCGAGAAAACGCCTTCCTTTACAGTCAGCCCGACCAAGCAGTTCTATCACTGTTTCGGCTGCGGCGCACACGGCACCGCGCTCGGCTTCCTGATGGAGTACGAGCACATGGCCTTTCCAGACGCGGTCGCCGCGCTGGCGCAGGATAGCGGTTTGCAGATGCCGGAATCGTCGCATGAACCTGATCGCCCCAAGCCGCCGCCCGCACTGTGGGACGCGCTGGATCAGGCCGCACACTTTTACAAGCAGCAACTGAAGCAGGCACCTCACGCCATCGACTATTTGAAGCGGCGCGGACTGACCGGGGCCATAGCGGCCCGCTACGGCATTGGCTACGCGCCGGACGGCTCGCCCTTGAAACAGGTCTTCCCGGACTACTCTGCCACCGCTCTCGCGGCAACGGGTCTGGTGGTTGACGGCGACCGCGGCCGCTACGACCGCTTTCGCAACCGCATCATGTTCCCCATCCGCAACGCCAAGGGCCAGATCGTCGGATTTGGTGGACGCGTACTCGACCAGGGCGAGCCGAAATACCTCAATTCGCCGGAAACGGCGTTGTTCCACAAAGGCTCTGAAATCTATGGCCTGTTCGAGGCGCGTACCGCCATCCGGGCGGCGGGCCGCGTCATCGTCGTCGAGGGCTACATGGACGTGGTCGCGCTGGCGCAACATGGCGTGGATTTCGCCGTCGCCACCCTGGGCACCGCGACCACGCCGATCCACGCACGCACCCTGTTGCGCCACAGCGACCGGCTGATCTACGCCTTCGACGGCGACAAGGCGGGACGCCAGGCAGCCTGGCGCGCCCTTGAAAACAGCCTGGAGGCGCTGCAGGACGGCAAGGAGGTCAGCTTCCTGTTCCTGCCCGAAGGCGAAGACCCCGACAGCTATATCCGCACCCATGGCCAGGACGCCTTTCTGCGCCTGCTGGATACCGACACGCTTCCGCTATCGGCGTTTCTGCTGCGCGAACTGTCACGCAACCGCAATCTTTCCAACCAGGAAGGGCAAGCCTCGCTGCTCAAGGAAGCCAGGCCGCTGCTCGAGAAAATCGGCGCTCCGCTGCTGGCTGGCCTGATCCAGCGGCAAATTGCGGAACTTGCGCATTTAGGCGCGGACGAACTGGCTCACATGGGCGTCAAGCCCGTTTCCGCACGGCGAGCGCCCCCGCGCCCGCAACGCCGGCCGGCGCCGTCGCGCCTGCGCAGCCTGGCCCGCACACTGCTGATGAATCCGCAGCGCGCCGCAGACGTGGAACCGCGCTGGCTCGACGCGAACGATCAAATGAGTGCCGCTCTGGGCGAACTGCTCGCCTGGTTGCGTGGCATGGAACCGCTTGGCCTGCCCGCCCTAGCGGAGGCCGCTCGGGGCAGCACGCTGGAGCCGCTCATCGACGAACTGATGACGGATTTGCTCGACAAGGATGACAGCTGGGACTGGAACGCTGAGTTCGACGGTGCGCTCATGCAACTGCGCGGAGACTGGCAGCGACGCCGCTTGCAGGATTTGGCTTCGCGGCCGCTGGCCAGCCTGAGTGCTGGCGAACGACAGGAATTGACTGAACTGGCACGCTCCTAGCTTGTCCTAGACGGCAAGACAACGGCCCGGTTTACGGTATAATTGCCGGTTTTTGAACGATTTTTTCTCCCTGCGCGCTTGGCGCCCGGGGGAACCAGAGCGGAGAAAAGCCTGTGGCTGCACGTGGAAGAAAACCGGGAAGTGGCACCAAGAAAGCCGAAGCGCTCATCCCGCTGAAAGAATTGACGCCGGTCGAGGCAGAAGCACGCCGCACCCAACTTAAAAACCTCATCATCCTGGGCAAGGAACGGGGATTCCTGACCTACGCCGAGATCAACGACCACCTGCCTGACGAAGTGCTGGACGCTGACCAGATCGAGGGCGTGATCAGCATGCTCAACGACATGGGCATCCAGGTCTACGATGAGGCGCCGGACGCTGAAACTCTGCTGATGCAGGAATCCACGCCCGCTGCGACCGACGAGGACGTGGCCGCAGAAGCCGAGCAGGCCCTGACCACCGTCGATTCCGAATTCGGCCGCACGACGGATCCGGTTCGCATGTACATGCGCGAAATGGGCACGGTCGACCTGCTCACCCGCGAAGGCGAGATTGAAATTGCCAAACGCATCGAGGAAGGCCTGCGCCACATGGTGCGAGCCGTGTCTTCCTGCCCGTTGACCATCCAGCAGATTCTGGACATGGCCACGAAAATCGAAAACGACGAAATGCGCATCGAAGAACTCATCGATGGCTTTGTCGAAATCGAGGCCGAAGTGGAGAAAGGAGAAGAGGAAGAGGAGGAAGAAGACACCACCGATTCCAACGACGAAGACGAAGAGGACGATGAGGCAGCCACCGCAGCCGCCGTTGCCGCCAATCTGGCGCAGCTCAAGGCCGATGCCCTCGCGCAGTTCGATGCCATTCGCAAGGCCTTCAAGAAGGCCCAGAATGCGCAGGCCAAATACGGCCTGGGCAGCCCTCAGAACATCAAGGCTCAGACCGAAGTCACCGAGCTGCTGATGGTCTTCCGTTTTTCCGTGCGTCAGGTCGACAGCCTCTGCGAGCAGATCCGCAATGCAGTGGAAGAAGTGCGTTCGCACGAACGCCTGATCATGGACTTCTGCATCACGCGTTCCGGCATGCCCCGCACCCACTTCATCAAGGTTTTCCCGGGCAATGAAACCAACCTGTCCTGGCTCGACAAGGAAGTCGCCGCTAAAAAAGGCTATTGCTCGACCCTCGCCAAGGTGCAGTACGAAGTCAAATCGCACCAGGAAGCCCTGATCGGTATGCAGGACCGCATCGGCCTGTCGATCAAGTTCCTGAAGGACGTCAACAAGCAGATGTCCACCGGCGAAGCCAAGGCCCGCCGTGCCAAGCGCGAAATGATCGAGGCCAACCTGCGCCTGGTGATTTCGATCGCCAAGAAATACACCAACCGCGGCCTGCAATTCCTCGATTTGATCCAGGAAGGCAACATCGGCCTGATGAAGGCGGTAGACAAGTTCGAATACCGGCGCGGCTACAAGTTCTCGACCTATGCGACCTGGTGGATCCGCCAGGCGATCACCCGCTCGATCGCCGACCAGGCACGCACCATCCGTATCCCGGTGCACATGATCGAAACCATCAACAAAATGAACCGCATCAGTCGCCAGATCCTGCAGGAAACGGGGATCGAGCCCGATCCAGCCACGCTGGCGATCAAGATGGACATGCCGGAAGACAAAATCCGCAAGATCATGAAAATCGCCAAGGAACCGATTTCCATGGAGACCCCAATCGGCGACGACGAGGATTCCCATCTCGGCGACTTCATCGAGGATGCCAGCACGCTGTCGCCAGACGATTCAGCAATCTATGCCAACCTGCGCGATGCGACCCGCGAGATTCTGGACAGCCTGACCTCGCGCGAAGCCAAGGTGCTGCGGATGCGCTTCGGCATCGAGATGAACACCGACCACACACTGGAAGAAGTCGGCAAGCAATTCGACGTCACGCGCGAACGGATCCGGCAGATCGAGGCCAAGGCGTTGCGCAAACTGCGCCACCCGACCCGCTCCGAAAAGCTGAAAAGCTTCGTCGGTAGCGGCGAACAGTAAACGCGACGCGACGCCCCGTGCGGGCTCAGTATGCATGCTTTCGGGTCTGTAGCTCAGCTGGTTAGAGCAGGGGACTCATAATCCCTTGGTCCACGGTTCAAGTCCGTGCAGACCCACCATAAAATCAACGGCTTAGAGCATCCCGCTCTAGGCCGTTTTCAATTATGGAGCACTGACGGGGCATTCCAATCATAGGCCCAGAATGCCTACTGAACACGGGGCAGTCCGGGCCTGCGCGATAGGTCTGCCCAGGGGCAGACGGTTTACCCCAATATCACTGATAATCATCGTTCAAGAAAAAAAGGGGGATATTCAATGGAAGGGGAAGCCAGAAAGCCTGGGGAGCGCCGCTTGCAGATCCTGCAAA
>JAWOJD010000053.1:0-31262 GCA_046484355.1 Thiobacillus sp. | reverse complement strand
GGAACGATCCCGCCCATTCGTTCGATTTGCCCTTCTCCCCGCTTGGCACCCCATTCCAGAAAAAGGTGTGGCGCGCGTTGACTCATATCCCTGCCGGCCACCCCGCGACGTATGGCGCCCTTGCCAAACAGCTTGGCACGGCGGCACGCGCCGTGGGTCAGGCATGCGGTTCGAACCCCCTTCCGATCCTGTCCTGTACGCCCCGGTTCCGGAGCTCGGTCACGACCTGTAGCCAGAACTGGGCGCCCTCGGTCTGGGCCAGCCACATTCCCAGCACTTCCTTCTCGCCGGTCATGGTGACGCCGACGGCGAGATAGACCGCCTTCACCCGCACCGCGCTTTCGGGTACCTTCACGAGGATGGGTACCTTCACGAGGATACAGTCAAGGTAGACGATCGGGTAGACCGGATCGAGGGGACGCGCCTGCCAGGCCTTGACCTCGTCGGCCACCGCGTCGGTGATCGAGGAGATCAGACTGGGCGAGATTTCGGTGCCGTACATTTCCTCCAGGTGGCCCTGGATCTCGCGCACGGTCATGCCCCGGGCGTAGAGCGAGATGACCTTGTCGTCGAAGCCGGCCCAGCGGGCCTGGTGCTTGGGGATCAGCAGCGGTTCGAAGGTGCCGTGGCGGTCGCGCGGGACTTCGATGGGCAACTCACCAAAGTCGCCCTTGAGGGTCTTCTTGCTACGACCGTTGCGGGTGTTGCCGTCGGGATTGGCCACCGGCTCGTGCTTGGCGTGGCCCAGATGTTGGGCCATTTCGGCATCGAGCGCCTTCTCGACCATCAACTTGGTCAGCTGCTTCAGGAGGCCGTTCTTGCCAATCAGTCTTCGGGTTTCTGGTAGTCAGCCAGCAGGCTGGTCAACAGGGCTCAGGTACGTCTTGTTTCTTGGTGCTCATTGTGTCTCCGGACAAGTCGGCAGTTTCCTGCCAAAGGTCCGTTTACACAAAATTCAGGACAGGCCCGGAGCGCTTGTACCACTGTTCGAGCAGCAGCATCTTGAAGCAGACCAGCGGATCGCTGGAGGGCTTGCCGGTGGCGCCGTACAGCGTCGGCCAGTAGCCATCGAAGCTGCCCAGTCCACAAAACCAGATACCTTGACCAGAAATTGGCTGTCGGAAACATGCAGTTCCAAGGCTTGGTCATCAAAGGATTTCTGCGGTTGTATGCGACCCAACATGGTCAGCCTCCCTCACGGTTCGTCGATGAGCCCGTTATATCAGGGCTGTGCAATTTCGTCAGTAGTTAAGCAGAGGTTTCACCTTGAAACCGGACTGCCTGCCAATGAGTTGGTACGGCTATAGGGGGCAGGTCAGGGACTCCGAATTGTGTAGTGAAATCTCCATGGACTACATGGAGCACACGACCCTGAGTGAGATTGACGCGATACTGTCAACAGGAACGGGCACCCAGTCTTTGCCGTTAAAGGGAACATTGAGTGCTTCGCCTATTGCCAGTTGGCTCTTGAATGCCTGAAGGTAGAGAACTCGCAATCTCCCCCCGATGCAGTCGTATTCCGATTGGTAGCGCAGAGACCTCACGCCATCACCAAAAACATCCTCTTTGAAATCCTGTATCTCCCAGACACGCCTAAGGTGACCTGTCTTGCGGAAGGTATCTGAAGAAAGGAACAGAACGGTATCGCGCGTCTCACCAACCTTTACCCACTCGGCCGCCACAGAGGTACTGAAAGTCAACGCAACCAGCGCAAACAATAGATGGTTCATAGCGTCACCTAGTCCTTTCCAATCAATCAGTTTTTACTACAAGGGTTACAAATAGTCTTTCTCAGGTAAATACTAAAGCTCAGGGGCAACCGATTCCGACGCCGATGGCAGCCCGCACCGCCATCGCAAAAACACCAGATACCACAAGGATGACAATGGCCGGGATCAAGGAGATAGCCCATTTCACCAAAAAATTGACCATGCTCCAGAACGGCATATCAATGTCGACGATCTTGCACCCGCTCATTCAAACCCCGCCGGCAAAACCATTCTGCCGCCAGGCCTCGAACACGACCACGCTGACAGCGTTGGACAGGTTCATGCTGCGCGAACCGGGCAGCATCGGCAAGCGCAGGCGGCGGTCGGCGTCGAACTGCGCCAAAATGTCGGGCGGCAGGCCGCGCGATTCGGGGCCGAACAGCAGCACATCGTCGGCCTGAAACGGGATGTCGGTAAAGCGCGCGCTGCCCTTGGTGGTGAGCGCAAACCAGCGCCGGCCGGGCAAGGCAGCCTGCACGGCGCCCCATTCGGCGTGGACCTGCACGCAGGCCATGTCATGATAATCCAGCCCGGCGCGCGCGACCTGCTTGTCGCTCAGATCAAAGCCCAGCGGCTCGACCAGGTGCAGGCGGCAACCGGTGTTGGCCGCGAGGCGGATCAGGTTGCCGGTGTTCGGCGGGATTTCGGGTTGATACAAAACGATGTCAAACATGCGGCTTGGCCTAAAATGGATGCATTCTTGGAGTTTCCTATTTTATGGTCCCTTACCTCACAACTGCACTCACCGGTCCGCTGCTGGAACTTGAAAAACGCCTGCTCGACTCGCAGCCGACGATCGAGCACTGGTTCCGCCAGCAATGGAAGGAGCAGGCCGCGCCGTTCTACACTTCGGTGGACATCCGCAACGCGGGCTTCAAGCTGGCGCCGGTCGACACCAACCTGTTTCCCGGTGGCTTCAACAACCTCAACCCAGCCTTCATGTCGCTGTCGATTCACGCGGCGATGGGCGCGGTGGAAAAAATCTGCCCGGATGCGCAACGGCTGTTGCTGATTCCCGAGAACCACACCCGCAATACCTTCTATCTGCAGAACGTGGCGGTGCTGGCTTATATCCTGCGCCAGACCGGGCTGATCGTGCGCATCGGCACGCTGATCCCGGAAATTACCCAGCCGACCACGCTGGAACTGCCGGCCGGCGGCCGGTTGACGCTGGAACCGCTGATCCGCAAGGGCGACCGAGTCGGCCTGGAAGGCTTCGACCCCTGCGCGGTGCTGCTCAACAACGACCTGTCGGCCGGAGTGCCGGACATCCTGAAAGATATCGAGCAGACCATCATGCCGCCGCTGCATGCGGGCTGGGCGACGCGCCGCAAGTCGCGCCACTTTGCCGCGTATCAGCACGTGGCTGGCGAATTCGCGCGGCTGGTGGGCATCGACCCCTGGCTGATCGATCCCTATTTCAACCAGTGCGGCAAGATCGACTTTCGCGCGCGCCAGAGCGAAGACTGCCTGGCCGACAAGGTGGGCGACCTGTTGGGGAAAATCCGCAAGAAATACGACGAATACGGGATCGACCAACCGCCCTTCGTCATCGTCAAGGCCGACGCCGGCACCTACGGCATGGGCATCATGACGGTGAAATCGCCGGAGGATGTGCGCGAGCTCAACCGCAAGCAGCGCAACAAGATGGCGGTCGGCAAGGAAGGGGTTGAGGTCACCGAAGTGCTGATCCAGGAAGGCGTCTACACCTTCGAGAGCATCAACGACGCCATCGCCGAGCCGGTGGTCTACATGCTCGACCACTTCGTTGTCGGCGGTTTTTACCGCGTCCACACCGGGCGGGGGGTGGATGAAAACCTCAACAGCCCCGGCATGCACTTCGTGCCGCTGGCGTTCGACGACACCTGCGTGATGCCCGACCGGGGCGCCAACCCGGACGCCAGCCCCAACCGTTTTTACGCCTATGGCGTGATTGCGCGGCTGGCGATGCTGGCCGCATCGATTGAACTCGACGAAGCGTTGAACGAGACCGCATGAAACTGCTCTTTGTGATTGACCCGCTGACGAGCCTGAAAGCCTACAAGGACAGCTCGGTTGCAATGATGCACGCGGCAGCGGCGCGCGGCCATGCCGTGTTCGCCACCGAAGGCCGGCAGCTTTCGATCCGCGATGGCGTGGTGCACGCGCAGTGCGACGCGCTTGACGTGCACCACACCGACGACTGGTATGCCATCCAGCACACGGGCGCCTTCCGGCTGAAGGACTTCAACGCCGTGGTGATGCGCACCGATCCGCCGGTCGATACCGACTACCTGCTCGTCACCCAGTTGCTGAGCACCGCGGAAGCCAACGGCGCAAACGTGCTGAACCGGCCGGCCTGCCTGCGGGATTTCAACGAAAAACTGGCGATCCTCAACTTTCCGCGCTTTATTGCACCGACGCAGGTGAGCGCCGATGCGGCCGTCATCAACGCGTTTCTGGACGAGCAGCAAGACATCATCGTCAAGCCGCTGACTGAAATGGGAGGCAACGGCATTTTCCGCCTGACGCTGACCGACCCCAACCGCAATGCCATTGTGGAAACCCTGACCCGGCACGGCCGCCGCGCCATCATGGCGCAGCGCTACCTGCCTGCCATCAGCGAAGGCGACAAACGCATCCTGCTGATCGATGGCGAAACTGTTCCGTGGGCGCTTGCGCGTATTCCCAAGGCAGGTGAAACGCGCGGCAACCTCGCCGCCGGCGGAACCGCCCGCGCGCAACCGCTGTCTGCTCGCGACCGCACCCTCGCCGAAACCATCGCGCCCTGGGCAAAGGCAAACGGCATCTTTCTAGCCGGACTCGACGTGATTGGCGACTGCCTCACCGAAATCAACGTCACCAGCCCCACCGGATTCCAGGAAATCACTGCACAGACAGGACACGACGTGGCGGCGCAGTTCATCGCGGCGATCGAACGTGGTTTTTCCAACGCGATTCGCCCTTGAAACCGGGTTTGCACTTTAAAGCCGCACGGCACGCACTGTGGCTGCTGATTCTGGGGGCGCTTTCGGCCTGCAGCCCCCCGCCTTTATTCCAACAGCAAGCCTATGTGTTCGGCACGCTGGTGGAGGTCAGCGTCTACGGCGCGCCGGAAGCACAGGCCAGGCAGGCGATGGCCGCCGTGCTGACGCGCTTCGACGAACTGCATCGCACGCTGCATGCCTGGCAACCCAGCGATCTGTCTCGCCTGAATGCCGCGCTGGCGCAAGATCAGCGCGCCCCCGTCACGCCCGTACTTGCCGCGATGCTGCGCGACGCACGCGCCTTGTCGATGCAATCGGACGGGTTGTTCAACCCAGCGATCGGCGGGTTGGTTGCGCTGTGGGGGTTTCATGGCGACACCCCGCACACACAGATCCCGGATGCCGCCGCCATCGACCGATGGGTGAAAGCGGCCCCGCAGATGCGCGATCTGCATATCGAAAACGACGTGGCCTGGAGCGACAACCCGGCGGTTCAACTCGATTTGGGAGGCTATGCCAAGGGAGTCGCGCTCGACGAAGCGGTGCGCATACTCAAAACCCAGGGAATCCGGCATGCGCTGGTAAATATCGGCGGCAATGTGATCGCGCTGGGCACCCATGGCGACCGAGCCTGGCGGGTGGGCATCCAGCATCCGCGCCAGCCGGGCACGTTGGCGACGCTGGATTTGCATGACGGCGAAGCCATCGGCACCTCGGGGGATTACCAACGCTTTTTCGAAGTAGCCGGACGGCGCTACAGTCACCTGATCGACCCACGCACAGGTCACCCGGCAAGCGGGTTGCAGTCGGTCACGATCCTCATCGGCGGCAATCGGTCCGGTACGCGTTCGGATGCCCTGTCCAAGCCCCTGTTCATCGAGGGCACAGCGGACCTGGCAAATCAGGCTGCCAAGCTGGGGGTGACTGACTATCTGGCAGTGGATACCGCAGGCAAAATGCATCTCTCGCCAGCGATGAAGGCCCGGCTTCGTTAAAATAGCGTTTTTGCTTTGATCGTCACGCAATGATAGGCATCCTCATCGTCGCACACGGCTCGCTTGCAGACAGCCTGATCGAGTGCGCTACCCACGTGCTGGGGACGAAACCGCAAGGTCTCGCCGCCCTGGACTTCACCGGTCACGCCGACCCCGACGAGCGCGAGAAGGCCTTGCAGACGCGCCTGGACGAACTCGCCGCGCTAAACGGAGAAGCGGGCGGCGGCATCCTCGTCCTGACCGACCTCTACGGCGCCACCCCCAGCAACACGCTGTGTCGATTGCTCGAACCTGCCCATATCGAAGGCGTCTCTGGGGTCAACCTGCCCATGCTGCTCAAGGCGCTGAACTACCGCGAAACGCTGCCCCTGCCCGAACTCATCGACAAGATCGTCGAAGGCGGGCGCAGCAGTATCAACCACATTTCCGAGACCATGTGCCATGCAGCAACGGGACGTTGAAATCGTCAATAAGCTCGGCCTGCATGCGCGGCCCTCAGCCAAACTGACCCAGCTTGCGTCCAGCTTCGAGAGCCAGGTGTTCATGGCGCGCAACGGTCGCCGCATCAACGCCAAAAGCATCATGGGCGTGATGATGCTGGCCGCCGCCAAGGGCAGCATCATCAACCTGGAGACCGAGGGCGTCGATGAAGACGAAGCCATCGCCGCGATGGCCGCATTGATTGAAAGCGGTTTCGGGGAGGAATTGTGAGTTTTTCCCTGCACGGCATCGGGGTCTCGGGCGGCATCGCCATTGGCTATGCCCACCTGACGTCCAACGCGCGCGTCGAAGTGCCGCAGTACCTGCTCGACCAGAAGCATATCAAGGACGAGCTGGCGCGTTTTGACGAGGCCATTCTGGCCACCCGCTCCGAGCTCGAGACCCTGCGCAACCAGATTCCCGACGACGCCCCCGCCGAACTCTCGGCCTTTCTCGACATGCACCTGCTGTTCCTCGGCGATACCGCAATCGCCGAGGAGCCCAAGCGCCTGATCCACGATACCCAGTGCAACGCCGAGTGGGCGCTGGCCCAGCAGATGGAGGCACTGGTGGCGCGTTTCGAGGAAATCGACGACGCCTACCTGCGGAGCCGCCAGGAAGACGTGGTGCAGGTCGTTCAGCGCGTGCTGAAGGTGCTGACCGGCCACCCCAGCCATTTGCCGCTCGACGTCGACTTCGACGCCGAGCGCATTCTGGTGGCGCACGAACTGTCGCCCGCCGACATGGCCATGTTCAAGAATGTGCGCTTTGCCGCATTCATCACCGACCTCGGCGGCGCCACTTCGCACACCGCGATTCTGGCGCGCAGTATGGCGGTGCCGTCGGTGATGGCGCTGCACAATGCACGCGGCCTGATCCGCGACCATGATCTGCTGATCATCGACGGTCGCGATGGCGTAGTGATCGTCAATCCGGACGAGTCGGTTCTGGCCGAATACCGGCTGCGGCAGAACCAGTGGAACATCGACACCGACAAGCTCAAGCGGCTGAAAACCAGCAAATCGTCGACCCTCGACGGTGCGCCGATCGAGCTGATGGCCAATATCGAGTTGCTGAGCGATATCGATGCGGTCAAAGCGGCTGGCGCGCAGGGCATTGGCCTGTTTCGCAGCGAGTTTCTGTTCCTCAATCGCAGCGACCTGCCCAGTGAAGAGGAGCAGTACGAATCCTACAAGGCGGTCGCTGAGGCGATGGAGGGCAAGCCGGTCACCATCCGCACGCTCGACCTGGGCGCCGACAAACAGGCACCGTGGGGACACACCGAGGCCGAGAATCCAGTGCTGGGCCTGCGCGCGATCCGGCTGTGCCTGGCCGAGCCCGGACTGTTCCACACCCAGCTTCGTGCGATCCTGCGGGCTTCGCAGCATGGGCGGGTGCAGATGCTGATTCCCATGCTGGTCAGCTTTGTCGAATTGCGGCAAACCTTGCAGCGCATCGACGAAGCCCGTGCTTCACTGGTCAAGGATGGGCTGACTTTCGACGAGAACATGCCCATCGGCGGCATGATCGAGGTCCCGGCTTCGGCGCTGTCGGCCACCTACTTTGCCGAGCATCTCGATTTCCTGTCAATCGGCACAAACGACCTGATCCAGTACACGCTGGCGATCGACCGTTCCGACGACAGCGTCGCGCACATGTATGACCCCCTGCACCCTGCCGTGCTGAATCTGGTTCAGCAAACCATCCGCGCCGGCACCAAGGCAGGCAAGCCGGTGTCGGTATGCGGCGAGATGGCGGGCGACCCGCAATTGACGCGTCTGCTTCTGGGGTTGGGATTGCGGACGTTTTCGATGCAGCCCGCCAGCCTGCTGCAGGTCAAGCAACAGGTCCTGAGATCGCATCTGGAAGAATTAACGCCGCTGGCGCAGCGCCTGCTGAAAAACACCGATCCCGATAAAACGGCAACCCTGCTGAAACGCCTCAACTCCTGAGACCGGCGTGCTGCAGGGCTGACTGGCGTCAGGCCGCCAGTTCCCCGGCGATGCGCATCAGTTCCGCATTGTCTCCGCGCAGCTTGCCGATATCCGTCTTGATCTGCGCCATCCGGTTGTGCAGGGTGCCCATGTTTTCGAGGACCTGGCGCAGGCTGGCCAGTCGCGTATTCAGATACTGCTTGTGTTCATGGATGCGCGTCATGACGGGATCAAGCGCAATCCGCAGCCAGCGCTCGGCTTCTGCCCGCGCCCGTCTGAAAGCCTTGCGTGCTTCTTCGGCCAGCCCGGCATAAAACCGCCGGATCATGAAGCGCTTTTCCACCATCAGGTTGGCGGGGTCCTTGCAGAATATTTCAGTCTCCTCCATCAGCGTCTTCAGGCGATGATGATAGGCGCCCAGGTCCAGTCGCGGCACCTGCATGATCGGCAAATGATGCTGGCGGTGGAAACGGACATACGCCTGCTCAAGCGCTTCCAGCATGGCGTTGGCGAGGTGGCTCGCTTTCTGGAAGCGCGTCCCCATCTGTTCGCTCAACTGGCGGATACCGCTGGTCAAACCGCGCGTGGTCCAGCTGCCTTCCATTGCGCCGCGCGCCTCGTTCAGGATCATGTCGAGCGAGTCCTCCGACAGGATGTCCAGCAGCTGGCCGCCCTGCCCCTGCAGCATTGTGCGGGTGAGCCGAAACTGGTCGGCGGTAGCATCGTAGCTCTCCTTTTCCTGCTGCAGCGCGCCGCGCGTCTGCTCGATCAGGGTGCGGTTCTTGCCCGACAACTGGGTCAGCTGGATCAGCTCGTCGCTGCTGCGCTTGAGCTGGGCAGATATGTCCACGCGGCTTTCATCCAGCAAGACGCTGATTTCTCGGTTGACCGCGTGATAGAGCATGTCGCGGCGCGCCGGAATCACCTGATGCGCCAGCAGATACTCCAGTGAGTCGATGCCCGAGCGCGCGCGCAGCGCAGCATCGCCACGAATCTTCGCAGACAGCGCTTTCTGCGCCGACACGGCAAACACCTGGCTGCGCGGCAGTTTCAGCACACGCGCGGTTTCCTCGGACTGGCGCTCGACAGTCGCCCGCACCTCGGAGTCGCTCTTGAGGTCGTCCCACAGCATGTCGATCTTGTTCAGCACCGCCACATGGAAATTGGCATGACGATGGACATGCTTCTGCCAGATTTCCAGGTCGGATCGCGTCACGCCAGTATCGGTTGCCAGCACATACATCACCGCATGCGCACTGGGAATGACCGAGAGCGTGAGTTCGGGCTCGGCGCCCAGTGCGTTGAGCCCTGGGGTGTCCAGAATGGTCAGCCCGGCCTGCAGCAGGGGATGCGGATAGTTGACCATGGCATACCGCCAGGCCGGCACGTCTACCGTGCCATCCGCGCGCAAGGCATGGCTCTCGCTGGCGTCCTCGCCACTCCACAGCCCCAGTTCGATGGCTTCCACCGCTGGCATGGCCTTCGTTTCGGTCAGCTTTTTAAGGCTTTTCTGCAACTGGCGTGGGTCGCCGGGGTCAAGCGACACCCGGCTCCACTCGATCGGCTGGAGCTTGAGATGCGCCAACGACTGGCTGCGACGACGGGTTTCGATCGGCAATAACCACAGGCTGGGCGCCTCCCCCTCGTTGGAAAACAGCTCGGTCGGGCACATGGTGGTGCGCCCGGCGTCGGACGGCAGCATGCGCTGGCCGTAGTCGGCAAAAAACAGGGCATTGATAAGTTCGGATTTTCCGCGCGAGAACTCGGCGACAAAAGCCACCACCAGTTTGTCCCGACGCATGCTGGCCGCAATATCGGCCAGTCGCACGGTGCGCTCCGCGTCGATGCCATGCTGGTGATCAAGCCAATCGGCATACTCGGTAATTGCCGTGGCCATGCGCATGCGACGCTCGCTGTAATCAGCAACTTCCTGTTCCAGATGGACGCTCATAGATTGTGGGCTTTTCTCTTGGTATGGGTCTGCTCGCGTCATTATCGACACAAGGACCGGCAATCTTTAATGCGGCGATTTAAATTCCGGCTGGGGGCACCCGCCGGCACGGCGCGTCCAGCCTGCTGGAATCAGAGTGATCCCAGCAGCGCCCGTTCGAGGGCCATCACGGGCACCATCAGGACCAGCTGGCACAGGATGAACAACACCAGCGGCGTCAGGTCCACCTGGGAAATCATGGGCACCACGCGACGCAGCGGGCGCAGGAAAGGCTCGCTCAGTTCGTACACCACCGGCGTCAGCGGGCTGTTTGAATTGACCCAGGACATCACTGCGCGCACCAGGGTGAGGCCGATGACCAGGTAGACCGCCAGGGTCAGCAGCCGCACCGCAGCCAGTCCCAGCATGACCGGCCACACCTTGCTGCCTGCCAGCGCGAAGGGAAAACCGTCCAGCCAGTAACCGGAAATCACCACCACCGCTTCCACCAGAAACGCCAGCACCAGACACGCCCAGTCAAGGCCGAATAGCCCCGGCACCACACGACGCAGGGGCTTCACCGCGAAATCGGTGAGGGCGACGATGAACTGCGCGAACGGGTTGCGAAACGGCACCCGGAACACCTGCATCATGAAGCGCAGCAGCACCGCGATCACGAAAAGATTGCCCAGGGTCTGGATCAGGAATTTCAGTGCGCCTTCGATCATGCGAGGCGCCCCAGCTCATCGCCCAGTTCAGCGCTGCGGCGGCTGGCCGCTTCCACCGCCTGGCCGATGGCGGCCTTGACCTTGGCAGCCTCCAGCGCGGCTATCCCGCGCTCGGTCGTGCCGCCCTTGGAGGTGACCCGCTGCCGCAGCATCTCCGGCTCTTCGCCCGACTCGAGTGCCAGCTTGGCGGCGCCGAAAAAGGTTTGAAATGCCAGCTGGCGCGCCGTGGCGGGCGCCAGCCCCTGCGCGACCGCTGCGGCTTCCAGCGATTCGATGCAGTAAAACACATAGGCCGGACCGCTTCCAGATACGGCAGTCACCGCATCCAGTTGAGGCTCGCTTTCCACCCACACCACGCCGCCCACCGCACGCATCACCGCCTCAGCCCGCGAGCGCCCATCATGGTTCACGGTGGTCGGCGCAAACAGCCCGGTGATCCCGGCCTGCACCAGCGCTGGCGTATTGGGCATGGCACGCACGATGCGGTCATGGCCACCCAGCCAGCGCGCCAGGTCGGCCACCCGTACGCCAGCGGCAATCGACACCACCAGTTGACCGGCCAGACTCGACGCCAGGGCAGATGCCACCTCAGGCAGGTTTTGCGGCTTGACCGCCAGCACGATCAGAGGATGCAGCCGCGCCTGCGACAGATCCGTGTGCGTGACGACGCCGAAGCGCGCGGCCAGGCGCGCGCGCGTGTCGGCATTGATGTCAACCACTTCGATGTCGGTGGGCTGCGTGCCGCTGGCAATCAGGCCGCCGATGATGGCGGCGGCCATGTTGCCGCCCCCGATAAAACTGACTTTATGCATGTTGTGTCCTCTCTCCAAATAGTGCCGTGCCAATACGTACGATGGTCGCGCCCTCCAGGATCGCTGCCTCCAGATCGGCCGACATGCCCATCGACACCGTATCAAGCGCATGGCCGCTTGCAACCAAGGCATCGAACGCCAGTCGCACCTGCCGGAATGCAGCCCGTTGCAGGTTTCGATCACGTGCCTGAGCCGGAATCGCCATCAAACCGCGCACCTGCAGGCCTGGCAGCGCGGCCACGGCATCGACCAGCGCGGGCAGTTCAATCATAGACACGCCGCCCTTGCTCGACTCGCCGCTGACATTGACTTCGATGCAGACCTGCAGCGGCGACAGTTCCGGCGGACGCTGGGCAGACAGCCGCTCGGCGATTTTCAGGCGGTCCACACTGTGCACCCAACTGAAGTTTTCGGCGATGGCGCGCGTCTTGTTGCTCTGGATCGGACCAATGAAGTGCCATACCAGTGGTAAGTCGGCAAGCGCAGCCTGTTTTTCCAGCGCTTCCTGCACATAATTCTCGCCAAATTCGCGCTGCCCGCAGCCCGCCAGCTCGCGCACCCGGGCGGCGCCAAAGGTTTTGCTCACCGCCAGCAGGCGCACGGCCACCGCATCGCGCCCGGCCTCGGCCACGGCACGCGCGATGCGTGCCTGCACCGCGTACAGGCGGCTGGCGGCGCCAACTTCTGCCCGCTCAAGTTTGGGGGTTTCCCGGCCGTTATCCATTGCGATTATTATCTGTCAAAACCCGATCCAATACTGAACGAGGTCTGCGTGGACATTTCTGAATTGCTGGCATTTGCGGTCAAGAACAAGGCGTCCGACCTACACCTTTCGGCGAGCCTGCCGCCGATGATTCGCGTCAACGGCGATATTCGCCGCATCAACCTGCCGCCGATGGAACACAAGGACGTGCACCGCATGGTGTATGACATCATGAACGACAGCCAGCGCAAGGTGTACGAAGAAACGCTGGAAATCGACTTCTCGTTTGAAATTCCTTCGCTGGCGCGCTTCCGCGTCAACGCATTCAATCAGCAGTACGGTGCAGGCGCGGTGTTCCGGACGATTCCATCCAAAGTACTTTCGCTGGAAGATCTCAACTGCCCTCAAATTTTCAAGGAAATCTCAGACCAGCCGCGTGGCATCGTTCTCGTAACCGGGCCGACGGGTTCGGGCAAGTCGACTACGCTGGCGGCGATGATGGATTACGTTAACGAAAACCAGTACGCGCATATCCTGACGGTCGAAGACCCGATCGAGTTCGTGCACCAGAGCAAGAAATGCCTGATCAACCAGCGCGAGGTCGGGCCGCACACGCTGTCGTTCAACAACGCCCTGCGCTCGGCGCTGCGGGAAGACCCGGACGTCATTTTGGTGGGCGAATTGCGCGACCTGGAGACCATCCGCCTCGCGCTGACCGCCGCCGAAACCGGCCACCTGGTGTTCGGCACGCTGCACACCTCGTCCGCCGCCAAGACCATTGACCGCGTGGTCGACGTGTTCCCGGCCGCCGAAAAGGAAATGGTGCGTTCGATGCTGTCCGAGTCGCTGCGCGCGGTCATCTCGCAGACGCTGCTGAAAACAAAAGACGACAAGGGTCGCGTGGCTGCGCATGAAATCATGATCGGCACCCCCGCGATCCGCAACCTGATCCGCGAGGGCAAGGTGGCGCAGATGTATTCTTCGATCCAGACCGGCGGCAATCTGGGTATGCAGACACTGGACCAGTGTCTGCAGGATCTAGTCAAGCGCAACATCATTGCGTCGGGCGTTGCCCGCAATGCCGCGCAGAACAAAGACGCCTTCTCTGGTTGAGGATTGAACGATGAATGCTGAAAAAACCGTCCACGACCTGCTGCGCCTGATGCTGGCCAAGAAGGCCTCCGACCTGTTCATCACCGCCGGTTTCCCGCCCGCCATCAAGGTCGACGGCAAGATCACCCCGGTATCGAATCAGAGCCTGACGCCGGCCCACACCCACGAACTGGCGCAATCGATCATGAACGAGCGGCAGTGGAAGGATTTTGAGGCAACCAACGAATCCAACTTTGCCATCAGCCCACCTGAGATCGGCCGTTTCCGGGTCAACGTCTTTGTGCAGCAGGGGCGTGTCGGCATCGTGATGCGGACGATCAATACCACCATTCCAAAGATGGATGCCCTGAATCTGCCGCCGATTCTGCGCGACGTGGCCATGATCAAACGGGGCCTGGTGATTTTTGTCGGCGCCACCGGATCGGGCAAATCGACCTCACTGGCAGCCATGGTCGGCCATCGCAATGAGCACGCTGCCGACCACATCATCACGGTCGAAGACCCGATCGAATATGTGCACGAGCACAAGAAATCCATCATCACCCAGCGCGAAGTCGGCATTGATACCGACAACTGGTTCTCAGCGCTGAAGAATACCCTGCGCCAAGCACCCGACGTCATCCTCATCGGTGAAATTCGCGACCGCGACACCATGGAATACGCGATCGCCTTTGCCGAAACCGGCCACCTCTGTCTGTCGACTCTCCACGCCAACAGCGCCAACCAGGCGCTCGACCGTATCATCAACTTCTTCCCCGAAGAACGCCGCGCGCAACTACTGATGGACCTGTCGCTCAACCTCAAGTCCTTCATTTCGCAGCGCCTGATTCCACGCAAGGGAACCAATGGCCGCGTCGCAGCGGTCGAAATCCTGCTTAATTCGCCGCTGATAGCCGACCTGATCTTCAAGGGCCAGGTTCACGAGATCAAGGAACTCATGTCGAAGTCGCGCGAACTCGGGATGCAGACCTTCGACCAGGCGCTGTTCGACCTGTACGAAGCGGGTATGGTGACTTATGAGGACGCGTTGCGAAACGCCGACAGCCTCAACGACCTGCGCCTGAAGATCAAGCTGCACGGCCAGGAAGCCAAGGGCCGCGACATGATGGCCGGGCTGGATCATCTGGATATCGTCTGACTCGCCTGAAGGACGAGGTTCGAATAGCCCACAGGCTTCATCATAGCCATCCTCAGAATCCTGGATTTACTTGTCGCCTGTAGTTATCTCTGCAGTTTCGACAAGCAACCTGCCCAGCTCTTTTGCTAGGGCTTTGCAGGCATCCCGCTCAGTATTTGCTACGAACATGATCGGAACAACGAAGGCAAACGCAATGGATCGGCCCGACGTCGAGCTGGACAAAGCGCCGGCCTGGGTACCTCTGACGACATCCCAGATAACGACATTCACCTGATGTGTTTTATCCTCCCAGGCAAGTCCCAGGCAGCCAGCTGCGCCAAATCCACCACCGCAAAACATTCCCGGAAAACCATCCGTCTCGGCGTTACCGGCGATGTTAACCAAGTAGCGCACCCCTAATGAAGTAATGCGCTCGCGAACCAGCGGCCGTGCAAGCAGACCTTTTAGCTCCTTTAGATTTGAGGGCGCGTGCCCTGTCTCGAACCATGGGAAAAGCGTGTCCTGGAAGGTCACGGCATCCACTAGCTTCACATGATTCGACACATCCTTCGCAAGCTCATTCTTCAGGCAGCGCATGAAATCTATTTCACCTGCACCGGGCTTCTCGTACTTTGACTGGGCTCGATCCTCAACGGTATTGGCGCTTATGTCGTCTTGATCGTTTTCCACATACATAGGGAACAGCACAATCGCCTCTTGGGTAGCCTGTATCGTTTTCTTTCCGGCCTTGTACGAGACTTCCGTTTTAGTGGGCGCAGCGCAAGCCGACAGCAGCAGGATAGCCAGACTGGACAGCAGACTACGGAAGAGCGAATGCTGAATTTCTCTCATTTTCCAGTCCAGGCGCGAAGCAGCGGATCCCGCTCGAAATTAATCACGAAGTCTGCTGCCGCCCGGCGCATCGCAAGGCTGGTCACGGCCCCAGGTATCGAGTCTCCACCTGAAGCAACGGAACCGACTCCTTGTAGCCCGCCAGATTATCGCTCGGACCCGCGCGGCCACGCCCCTCCCAACTCGCGACAGTGGCGCCATTCATTGCAAACAGGGTGGCTTGATAGGCCACCTCGATGTTCGCGCCAACAATGGGCCATCTTGCCTCGCAGCCGTCAAAATTCAACAAATGGACCTCGATCAGGCCTCCCGATCCAGGATTCGGGCGGAAATTGTGGCCAGAATCGAGCGTCCTGCTTTGTTCGAACAACGTGGAGAAAATCAGATCGTACATATCGATACTCGGTGGACCAAGCTCGATGGCCCACTTTTCCGAAATGTAGCCTTTTTCGACGATGCAATGGTGGTTACGAAGGTTTTCCGTGTACAGGATGTCAACCGATCGGGGCGACGGCTCGACTGCAGGGCGTTGTTTGATAGGCGACCCAAGCGGAACCCTGTATATGCTGCCGCACGCAGAAAGCAGGATGGCAAGAAACAACCCGGATATAAATCGATGCATCCCCTTGACGGCAAGACGATTCCCCATTGAGCTAAAACGTATCCCCGGACTATTCGGGGTTGATCACCACTCTGACTTCCAGCCCTTGATTGCCCGGCAGCGCCTTGATCGCTTCGGCTGCCGCTTTCAGCGCGGCTTCCTCGCCGCCATAATTCACCGTCAGATGATCGTCGTCCGGCATCGGCGCACCGAGCGACATCGGAATGATCGACGATTTCCCGCTGCCGTGTTCGCTGAAATCCGCCACCAGATAGTAGCTGCGGTAGACCTCAGCGCCGTCGTCGAGCGTGCCGGTGAGGCGCATGGATGCAGTCAGCATGGTGAATCCTTCCCAGTTTCGGCGGCCGCAGGTTTGTTCGGTCGCATGGTGCCCGCAACGATCTTGTATTGCAAAAAGCGGGTTTCGATCGGGCCGTTGAACAACGGAATGCGGCGACTGGCCTTGAGCCCGAACAGCTTGGGCAGCAAAGGGTCGCCAGAAATGATCCATGCCTCCCAACCGCTGAAGTGCTTCTTCAGCCAGTCGCCCAGCAAGGGGTACCACTCGGCCAACTCCTCGGCCTCGCCGATGCGTTCACCATAAGGCGGGTTGGTAACGATTGTGCCGACCGGGGTAGGCGCTTTCAGTTCGAGCACATCGGAGACTTTCAGTTCGATCGCATCGGCATAGCCCGCAGCGTCGAGGTTATTGCGTGCCTTGTCGAGCACCCAGCGATCCTGGTCTGCGCCAAAAACCGGCAACTTCGCCAGCGGTTTCTCCTGAGCCTTGGCATCGGCCTTGATGCGCTGCCATAGGGTGGCATCGAAGTCACGATAGTTTTCGAACGCAAAATGGCGGCCGCGCCCTGGCGCACGGTTTAACGCCATGTCGGCCGCTTCGAGCAGGATGGTGCCGGCGCCGCACATCGGGTCGAGCAGCGGCGTGCCGGGTTCCCAGCCGGACAGCATCAACAAACCCGCAGCAAGGTTTTCCTTGATCGACGCCGCGCTCGCCTCGCGCTTGAAGCCGCGCTTGAACAGTGGCTCGCCCGAGGTGTCGAGATAGAACGTCACGGCGTCAGCCGTGAAAAATGCGTAAACTGGCACATCGGGCGAATCGGTATCGACGCTGGGGCGTTCCCGCGTTTCCTCGCGGAAGCGGTCGCAGATGGCATCCTTGATCTTGAGCGTGATGAAGTTGAGGCTTTTCAGCGGCGCGTTCTGCGCACCGACTTTCACCGCGATGGTTTTATGCACGTCGAACCACTCCGGCCACGGCAAGTCGAGCGCCGCGCGATAGATGTGTTCTTCCTTGCGATAACGCGTGTAGCCCACCTTGCGCAGGATGCGGGTGGCGATGCGCGAGGTCAGGTTGGCGCGCATCTCGGCGGCGGCGTCGGCCATGAACAGCACCCCGGCAGGCACCTGGCGCACCACCTGCGCGCCCGCCGCGGCGAGTTCGGTTTCGAGCAGCGCCTCCAGCCCGCGCGGGCAGGTGGCAAAGTGACTGGCGGGCGGCAAGGCCTCACGCTCGGGGCGGACGGGATGCGGCGCTCTAGTGCGGCGGGAAGGGGATTCAGGGGAATGGGGTTTCAAGATGGGCCTTCAAAAACATTTATCCGCGTATGTCGAGAAGAATCGCGAAGTAAAAAACCAAAATTTTTTGAGGTTTTCTTCGCGCGCCTTCGTGTCGTTCGCGGATGAAAAAGGTTAAAACGGCTTCAGCACCGCCAGTAGCACAATAATCAGCAACACAATCACCGGGATCTCGTTGAACCAGCGGAACCAGACGTGCGATTTCGTATTCTGCCGGGCCTCGAACTGGCGCAGCAGCTTCTTGCAGACATGGTGGTAGCCGACCAGGCCGGCAACCAGCGCGACCTTCAACCACAGCCAGCCCATCGTCGGCAACCAGTAAGCCATCCACAACCAGATGCCGGTAATCAGCGTCAACCACATGATGGGCGTGACAAACCGATACAATTTGTGCGCCATCAGCATCAGGCGGTCATACGCAGCATCGTTGGTTTCCATCGCCAGGTTGACGAAGATGCGTGGCAGATAGAACAGTCCGGCGAACCAGCTCACCATCATCACGATATGAAACGATTTAAGCCACAACATGGATAGACGTACCCTCATCAAGAAATGGACACCCAGTCCACTGACCCTGATTTTACTGGGTTTGATCGCCTGGCTGTGGTTTCGCCCGCCTGCGGACGTCAGCGAGGAGAATGTCGTCCCTCCGCCCTGGCAGGTCACCCTGCCCGACCATCGGGCGCTGACCAGCGAATCCCTCAAGGGAAAGGTCGTGCTGGTGAACTTCTGGGCAACCTGGTGCCCGTATTGTCGCAAGGAAAAGCCGGCGATCGACGCCTTCTGGAAAGACTATCGCGACCGTGGATTCGAGGTCATCTCGATCAGCATCGACGATACGCCGGACAAAATCACCGCCTGGATGCAGGACAAGGGCTACACCTTCATGGCTGCGCCGACCAACGCGACGGTCGCCGCCGCGTTCGGGCACGTCAGCAGCGTACCCACCTCGTTCATCGTCGACGCCGAAGGCCACATCCGCCACAAAATCGCCGGACAGGTGCATTATCCCCGACTGGAAAAACTGGTGACGCCGCTGTTACGCCCGTCCAAACAATGATGGAAACCCGCCTCGACGAACTCGAATCCAAGCTTGCGTTTGCCGAAGACCTAATCGACACGCTCAACCAGGCGGTCATCCGGCAGCAGGGACAAATTGATTTACTGCAACAGCAGCTCCGCCTGTTGCACCAGCGCATGCAGGACGCGTTGCCTGAAGAAGCGCGCAGCCTGCGCGACGAGATCCCGCCGCATTATTGATGGGTCAAGCCACGGCGATCTTCACCACCACTTTGCGGATCATGCCCGTGCTCACCAGCGGCGCATGGGCATCCTCCGGGAAGAACACGCAAAATGACCCCGGCGGCGTGGCCACCCAGCTTGATGGCGTGTCGTTGAAGAAGCGGATATCGCGCGCTGGATCGTAGTCCGTCGCCGGATCCAGGCAGGCGGCCACCGGTTTCCAGCCCATTTCGTCGACACCTTCGAGCACCAGTTGGATATCGATGAACCGGCGGTGACATTCCAGTTTCGCCTCCGCCCGCGTGCGCCCCGCACACGCCTCGACGATGACAAACATCTGTTCACCCTGAACCGGATGCTTGCCCGGTTCGAGCCCGTTCAAATCCGTATGGCGTAAAAAGTCGAAGGCGGACGCAAACAGCGGGTGCAGCGCCAACCAACGGTCGGCTTCAGCCAGGGTCGACAGAATCATCGCGTGTTCACCGGCTGATCGGCTTGTAGCGGATCCGTTTCGGCTTGGCACCTTCTTCGCCCAGCCGTTTTTTCTTGTCGGCTTCGTATTCCTGGTAGTTGCCGGGGAAAAACACCACCTGCGAATCGCCTTCGAAAGCGAGGATGTGGGTGGCGATGCGGTCGAGGAACCAGCGGTCGTGCGAGATCACCAGCACACAGCCGGCAAATTCCAGCAAGGCATCTTCCAGCGCGCGCAGGGTTTCCACGTCGAGATCGTTGGACGGTTCATCGAGCAGCAGCACATTGCCGCCGGCGATCAGGGTCTTGGCCAGATGCAGGCGCCCGCGCTCGCCGCCGGAGAGCTTGCCGACGATTTTCTGCTGGTCGCCGCCCTTGAAATTGAAGCGGCCGAGATAAGCCCGCGAGGGGATTTCGTAGCGGCCGACGGTGAGAATGTCGCGTCCTTCAGCGACTTCGTCGAACACGGTTTTAGTCGCAGCGAGCGCATCGCGGCTTTGATCGACAACCGCCATTTTCACGGTCTGGCCAATGTCAACGGTGCCGCTGTCGGGCGTTTCCTGACCGGCGATCATCTTGAACAAGGTCGATTTTCCCGCGCCGTTGGGGCCGATGATGCCGACGATGGCACCGGGCGGCACGCTAAAGCTCAGGTTGTCGATCAGCAGGCGGTCGCCGAAGGCTTTCGACACGCCGTTAAAGTCGATGACCTTATCGCCCAGCCGTTCGCCCACGGGAATAAAGATTTCCTGCGTCTCGTTGCGCTTCTGGTATTCGACCGAATTCAGCTCTTCAAACCGTGCCAGCCGCGCCTTCGATTTGGCTTGGCGCGCCTTGGGATTCTGCCGCACCCATTCGAGCTCCTGCTTCATCGTCTTGATGCGGCCGACTTCCTGCTTGGACTCGGTCTCCAGCCGCGCTTCCTTCTGCTCCAGCCAACTGGTGTAGTTGCCTTTCCACGGAATGCCGTGGCCGCGGTCGAGTTCGAGAATCCATTCAGCGGCGTTATCGAGGAAGTAGCGGTCGTGCGTCACCGCCACCACGGTGCCGGGGTAACGGACGAGGAACTGCTCCAGCCAGTCGACCGACTCGGCGTCGAGGTGGTTGGTCGGCTCGTCGAGCAGCAGCATGTCGGGATTCGACAGCAGCAACTGGCACAGCGCGACACGGCGTTTTTCACCGCCCGACAGGTTTCCGATCACCGCGTCCCACGGCGCGAGGCGCAAGGCATCCGCGGCAATTTCCATCTGGGTATCGAGGTCGGCGCCGGCGGTGGCGATGATCGCCTCGCAACGCGCCTGCTCCTCGGCCAGCTTGTCGAAATCGGCATCGGGCTCGGCGTAGGCCGCGTACACCTCCTCGAGCCGGTTCTTGGCCTCGACGATCTCGCCCAGACCGGCTTCGACCGCCTGGCGCACGGTATGCGCCGGGTCGAGCTGCGGCTCCTGCGGCAGGTAGCCGATGCGGATGCCCGCCATCGGGATCGCTTCGCCTTCTATATCCTTATCCACGCCGGCCATGATGCGGATCAGCGAGGACTTGCCGGAGCCGTTGAGGCCCAACAGGCCGATTTTTGCGCCCGGGAAAAAGCTGAGCGAAATGTCCTTCAGAATCTGCCGCTTGGGTGGAACGATCTTGCCAACCCGATTGAGGGAATATACGTATTGCGCCATGGAATCAATCCGGAAAAAGTAAGTGAAACGGCCTGAGGTTCAGGCCAGGTACGAACGCGCGAGCTGCACATAATGCCCGGCGGAATAGTTGAAATAAGCAATCTCTTCGTCGGTGAGGCGGCGTACCAGCTTGGCGGGGCGGCCCAGATACAGGTGGCCCGACTCGAGCACCTTGCCTTCCGGCACCAGCGAGCCCGCACCCAGCAGCACATGTTTCTGGATCACCGCGCGATCAAGAATGATCGACCCCATGCCGATCAGGCATTCATCCTCGATCGTGCAGGCATGCAGAATCACCGTGTGCCCGACGGTGACGCGCGCGCCGACGACCAGCGGCCCGCCCGCGGGATTGGCCGGGGTCTTGTGCGAAACGTGCAGGACGCTGCCGTCCTGGATGTTGGCCGCCTCACCAATGTCGATGCGGTTGACGTCGCCACGGATCACCGCGCCCGGCCACACTGACGCATCCGCGCCCAGGCTGACTTCGCCGATCACCGTGGCGCGCGGGTGCACCCAGGCGCCGGTTGCAAGCGTAGGCATCAGGCCGTGATGCGGCGCCAGATTATGTTCGTTAACCGTGCTCATGATGGGGTTGAAAATTCATGTACAGGCCGAAAGTATAATTCCCCTGTCATCTCAACCCGTCACCCGCCATGAACCCGCTTCTCGATTTCTCCGGTCTGCCCCGTTTTGCCGAATTCAAGCCCGAATTCGTCACCCCTGCCATCGACACGCTGCTGGCCGATGCCCGTGCCTCGGTGGCGCACGCCATGGCCGCCGATACGCCAGCCGAGTGGGACGCGTTCGTGACCCCGCTCGACGACGCGAACGAGAAGCTCGGCCGCGCCTGGGGCCAAGTATCGCACCTGCATTCGGTGATGGATTCGCCCGAACTGCGCGAGGTCTACAACGCCTGCCTGCCCAAGATCACCATCTTTTATGCCGAGCTGAGCCAGAACGAAGCGCTGTTCAACAAGTTCAAGGCGCTCAAGGCGCGTCCCGATTTCGCCGCGCTATCTGCTGCGCGCAAGAAAATCGTCGCCAACGAGCTGCGCGATTTTCGCCTGGGCGGTGCCGAACTGCCTGCCGACAAGAAAGCGCGCTTCATGCAGGTGCAGGAAGAACTGGCGCAGCTGTCAGCCAAGTTTGAGGAAAACCTGCTCGACGCCACCAATGACTTTGCGCTGTTCATCGACGACGCCGCACAATTAACCGGGGTGCCAGACGACGTGCTAGCGGCGATGCAGGCTGCAGCAGAGGCCGACGGCAAGCCCGGCTGGAAGCTCACCCTGCACATGCCCTCCTACCTACCGGTGATGCAATACGCCGACAACCGCGAGCTGCGCGAACAGCTCTATCGCGCCTACGTCACCCGCGCCTCCGAATTGGGCAAGCCCGACTTTGACAACACCTCGCTGATCGCACGCATTCTCAAGTTGCGGCGCGAAGCTGCCGTGCTGTTGGGGTTCAACAGCTACGCGGAAGTGTCGCTGGCGGCCAAGATGGCCGACGCCCCTGCCGACGTGCTGAAGTTTCTCGACGAACTGGCCGTCCGCGCCCGCCCGTATGCCGAGCAGGATTTCGACGAGCTCAAGGCATACGCCCGCGACGAACTCGGCCTGGCAGACCTGCAAGCCTGGGACAACACCTACGCCTCGGAAAAACTGCGGGGCGCCCGCTACAGCTTCTCGGATCAGGAAGTGAAACTGTATTTCCCCGAGCCGCGCGTGCTGGCCGGCCTGTTCAAACTGGTGGAAACGCTTTATGGCCTGCATATCCGCGAAGACAGCGCGCCGGTGTGGCACCCGGACGTAAAGTTCTACACGCTGACCGACCACGCTGGCCAGCGTGTCGGCCAGTTTTATCTGGATCTCTATGCACGTTCGTCCAAGCGAGGCGGGGCGTGGATGGACGACGTCATTTCTCGGCGCCGGATCCATGACGAAATCCAGACCCCGGTGGCCTACCTCAACTGCAACTTCTCGGGCCCGGTGGGCGACAAGCCTGCGCTGTTCACCCACGACGAGGTCATCACGCTGTTCCACGAAACCGGCCACGGTCTGCACCACCTGCTGACGCAGATCGAGGAGCTCGGCGTCTCGGGCATCAACGGCGTCGAATGGGACGCGGTCGAACTGCCGAGCCAGTTCATGGAGAATTTTTGCTGGGAATGGGACGTCCTCAAGCACATGACCGCGCATGTGGAGACAGGCGCGCCGTTGCCGCGTGAACTGTTCGACAAAATGCTGGCCGCGAAAAACTTCCAATCCGGACTGCAGACGATGCGGCAGATCGAATTTGCCAGTTTCGACATGCACCTGCACGACGACTTCGATCCCAACGGCACCCGCACCGCGCTCGACCTGATCAACGATATCCGCCGCCAGGTCGCAGTCATCATCCCGCCGGCCTACAATCGCTTCCCGAACAACTTTTCGCACATCTTCGCGGGCGGCTACGCGGCAGGTTATTACAGTTACAAATGGGCGGAAGTGCTGTCGGCCGATGCCTACGCGCTGTTCGAGGACGAAGCCGAAGGCTATGGCGGGGTATTGAACCCGGAGGTCGGGCACCGCTTCTGGAGCGAAATCCTGGCTCAGGGCGGTGCGCGCCCCGCGCTCGAGTCGTTCAAGGCCTTCCGCGGACGCGAGCCGACCATCGACGCCTTGCTGCGGCACAACGGTATGGCTTAGATATGGCTTAAAGCTCGGCACGAACATGGCCGTTAATGGCTATGATTAGGTCTTTGGGGTGAACCGCATGAAAGCAGGACTCATCATTGCAGCATGTCTGACCGTGGCGAGCGCGCCGCTGGCGGCCGCCCAGCTGTATCAATGGAAAGATGCGCAAGGCCGCATGGTATACAGCGACCAGCCCCCTCCGCCCAGCATCCGCAACGTCCAGCAGAAGTCGTTCAAGGGCAGCCTGATCGAACGCGGCGAAGCTTACGCCACCCGCATCGCACGCGAAAAATACCCGGTCACCCTCTATGCCAGCGATTGCGGCACACCCTGCGACCAGGCGCGGCTGTTGCTGAACGAACGCGGCATCCCTTTCAGCAACAAGGACCCGCAGGCCAACGCCGAAGCCCAGGCCGAACTGCACAAGCTTGCGGGTCGCCTGAATGTGCCAGTGGTGGTGATTGGCAGCGACAAGATCGACGGCTACGAAACCAGCCAGTGGCACGCCGCGCTCGACCGCGCAGGCTATCCGAAGTCGCTCCCGCCTGGCAGCAAACCGGCGCCCGCCGCCGCACCTGACCCTGCGCCCAAGGCAGCGCCGTAGCCCTGTCACAGCCCGCGCGGCGGCCCTGAAGGACACTTCTTGCGGGGTGCTTTGATCCACGATGCGCTACACTCGGCAGCATGAAAATCGCCGCCTGGAACGTCAACTCGCTGAAAGTCCGCCTGCCGCAGTTGCTGGACTTTCTCGCCACCCGCCAGCCCGACGTGGTGTGCCTGCAGGAAACCAAACTCACCGACGATAAATTCCCCGCTGCCGAGCTGGAAGCGGCCGGCTATCGTGTCGCGTTTGCCGGACAAAAGACCTACAACGGCGTCGCCATCGTCAGCCGCAGCCAACCGGAGGAGGTGGTGGTCGGCATCCCGGGATTCGAAGACGAACAGAAGCGGATGATCGCCGCCACCGTCGACGGCGTTCGCGTGGTCTGCGTCTACTGCCCCAACGGGCAAAGCCTCGATTCCGACAAGTACCCCTACAAGCTTGCCTGGTTCGATGCGCTGACCACGTGGCTCAAGAGCGAGCTCGCGCGCCACCCCCGACTCACCGTGCTCGGCGACTACAACATTGCGCCGGACGACCGCGATGTCCACGACCCCGCCATCTGGAAGGACTGCGTGCTGGTGTCCGGGCCTGAACGCGAGCGCTTCCAGGCCTTGCTCGCGCTGGGCCTGCAGGACAGCTTCCGCCTGTTCGACCAGCCCGAAAAAACCTTCAGCTGGTGGGATTACCGCATGATGGGCTTTCGCCGCAACCACGGCCTGCGCATCGATCACATCCTGCTGTCCGAACCGCTGGCGGCCACCTGCACCGCCAGCATCGTCGACCGCGACATGCGCAAGCTGGAACGGCCATCGGACCACGCGCCGGTGGTCGCCGCGCTGCATCTCCCCTCCTGAGCCGGCCAGCCGCTCTCCGACGCAGGCTGTTGTAAGGAATCACGCGGGGGCGCGACCAAGCCAAACCTGCATTTCCACTAAAGGATTTTCAACATGACGCCCACTCACCCGATCATTGGACTGTTCACGGCACTGTGCATGGGCCTGATGGTCAGCGCCTGTGCGCAGGAGAAACCGCCCGCCACCCCGCTCAAACCGGACAAAAGCGCCGCGAAATCTGGCGCGCCACCCGACTTTGTCGTGCTGGGCATGGGCTGCTTCTGGGGTGCGGAAAAGCGCATGTCGGCACTTCCCGGCGTGGTCGATGTCGAAAGCGGCTATGCCAATGGCGATATTGCTGGCACTTACGAAGCGGTACTCGCGCATGAGCGCACGCTTCGCCGGGGACCATCCGGCAAACGCAACCACGCGGAAGTCGTGAAAGTGAGTTTCGACCCTGCGCAAACCAGTCTGGAGAAGGTGCTGATCGGATTCTGGGAAAGCCACGATCCCACGCAGGGCGACCGGCAGGGCAACGATATTGGCAGCAATTACCGCAGCGCCATTTACACGAACAGCGAGGCGCAGCTTGCGGTCGCCCGGCAGACCCGCACGGCCTACCAGCAGGCACTGGCGCAAGCCGGGCGCGGCACGATCACCACCGAGATCGCCCCGCTGACTACCTATCATTCCGCCGAGGACTACCATCAGGACTATCTCGTGAAGAATCCGAATGGCTACTGCGGGCTGGGCGGCACCGGCGTGAAGTACCCGGGCGCCGATTCGACGGCAAGCGCGCCGACTGCGCCCAGGCTGGACGGCAAATCGCTCGCATTCGACCGGCAACTGGTGGTGTTCGAGGCCGAAGACTGCGATTTCTGCAAGCAATTCAAGGCTGACGTGCTCGATCACTGGCAATCCGTCGTCAAGGTGACGCGCACCCTGAATCCCAACGTGCCCACGGGATGGACGCTGGCCAAACCGCTGTTCGCCACGCCGACGATGGTGCTGTTCGAAAAGGGCAAGGAGGTGTCGCGCTACACTGGCTACGATGGGGAGCAGTCTCGCTTCTGGAAGTGGCTGGGGTTCCAGTTGCTCACCCCGCAACAGCAGAAGATCGCCTTCGAGCAGGGCACCGAGCCTGCCTTCAGCGGCTCGCACCTCGACGAAAAGCGCCCCGGCAACTTCGTCGACCCGATCACCGGCGCGGTGCTGTTTCGCAGCGGCACGAAGTTCGAAAGCGGCACCGGCTGGCCCAGCTTCTTCAGTCCGGTGGAAGGATCGATCACGCTGCACGAAGACATCAGCCACGGCATGAAGCGCGTCGAAGTGCGCAGCGCCAGTTCCGGGATTCACCTCGGCCACGTGTTCGACGATGGCCCCGCCCCCACCTACAAGCGCTATTGCATCAACGGCAATGTGCTGCGGTTCGTGCCCGACGCGCCGCGCTGAGGCGCGTGCTCAGTATTGCACCACGGCCGGGTCGAGGCTGCGCCACAAATACCAGGTGGCGACGGTGCGCCAGGGCGCGTGGCGTTCGCCATGCTGGCGTAACGCCTCGAGGCTGGGGCGCTCGCCGGACAAATAGTGCAGGGCGACGGCTTTCTGCAGGCCGATATCGTCGACCGGCCAGATGTCGGGGCGGCGCAGGCTGAAGATCAGGAACATCTCAGCGGTCCAGCGGCCAATGCCGCGCACGTCGGTCAGCTCGGCGATGACGGCTTCATCCCCCATCTTTTTCCAGCGCGCCGGCTCGACGCGGCCATCGGCGAAATGACCGGCCAGATCATGAAGGTACTCGGCCTTGCGGCGCGACAGGCCGCAAGCGGCAAGCGCATCCTGCTCCAGCGTCGCAATATGGTCGGGGGTGACATGCCGGACGAATTCGGCGAATCGCGCCCAGATGCTGTCGGCAGCCTTGACTGAAATCTGCTGGCCGACGATGGCGCGGGCGAGGGTCTGGAACGGGTCGCCCCGATTCGCAAGCGTGGCGTCCGGGTAGCGCGCGATGAGCGCAGCCATCACCGGGTCGGCTGCGGCGAGCTCGGCGCAGGCCCGTTGCCAGTAATCCGGGGCCGCCAGCGTTTTCACAGCAGGATGATGTCGTACTGCTCCTGCGGGTAGCAGGTTTCGACCTGCAGCGACACCGGCTTGCCGATGAAGTCGATGAGCTGGGCGAGGCTGCCGGATTCTTCGTCGAGGAACAGGTCGATCACGCTTTGCGAAGCCACGATGCGGTATTCGCGGGCATCGAACTGGCGCGCCTCGCGCAGGATTTCGCGCAGCACGTCGTAGCACACCGTCTGCGCGGTCTTGATTTCGCCGCGTCCGGCGCAGGTTGGACAGGGTTCGCACAGCACGTGCGCCAGGGATTCCCGGGTGCGCTTGCGCGTCATCTCGACCAGCCCCAGCGCCGAGAACCCGCTGACCGTGGTGCGCGTGGGGTCGCGCCCCACTGCCTTGTTCAGCTCGGTGAGCACCGCGTCCTGGTGCTCGGCGTTATCCATGTCGATGAAGTCGATGATGATGATCCCGCCCAGGTTGCGCAGGCGCAGCTGCCGCGCGATGGACTGGGCGGCTTCAAGATTGGTCTTGAAAATGGTGTCGTCGAAGTTGCGCGCACCGACGAATCCGCCGGTATTGACGTCGACCGTGGTCAGCGCTTCGGTCTGGTCGATGATGAGATAGCCGCCCGACTTCAGGTCGACGCGCCGCCCCAGCGCCCTGGCGATTTCATCCTCGATGGCATGCAGGTCGAACAAGGGGCGGTCGGCCGTGTAATGCTGCAGCTTGTCGAGCACGGCCTGAGTGTAATTCAGCGCAAATTCGGCCATGCGCTGGTAGGTTTCGCGCGAATCGATGAGGATGCGGGTGGTGTCGCGATTGACGAAATCGCGCAATACGCGCTCCGACAGGTCGAGATCCTGATACAGCAGGCAGGGCACGACACAGTTGCCGCGCGACTGGATGCTGCTCCACAAGCGGCGCAGGTATTCGATATCGACCTGCATCTCGGTGTCTTCCGCCATTTCGGCCATGGTGCGCACGATGAAACCGCCGGTGGCGTCCGGCGGCATCAGTTGGGACAGCTTCTGGCGCAGCAGTTCGCGCTCTTCCTCGCCTTCGATCTTCTGCGAAATGCCGATATGCGTTTCCTGCGGCAAATACACCAGGTAGCGCCCGGCAAAACTGATCTGGGTCGACAGCCGCGCGCCCTTGGTGCCGATCGGATCCTTGATGACCTGAACCATGAGCGACTGTCCTTCCTGCAGGATCTGCTCGATCGGCCGGTCGGGTTCGCTGCCGTGGCGCTCCACCCAGATATCGGCCACGTGCAGGAAAGCAGCGCGCTCCAGCCCGATATCGACAAAAGCCGACTGCATCCCGGGCAGCACGCGAACCACGCGGCCCATGTAGATGTTGCTGACCAGGCCGCGGCATTGTGCGCGCTCGATGTGCAGTTCCTGCACCGCGCCGAGGTGCAGCACCGCGACGCGAGTTTCCTGCGGGGTGACGTTGACGAGAATTTCTTCGCTCATGGCAAATGGTTCATTTCATTTCTAAATCGAAAATGACTCGAAACCGCTCCAGTCAGCTTGGATTTAGAAAAGCAATCAGACCGCAAATCCAAATAATCGCAACAGCACGGCCGTGTCATGGAGCGGCAATCCCATGATGCCGCTGTAGCTGCCTTCGATATGTTCGACAAAGGCGCCCGCGCGCCCCTGGATGCCGTACGCTCCTGCCTTGCCCAGATGTTCTCCGGTTTCCAGATACCGCGCGATGGCGGTAGCATCAAGCGCCGCAAACCTAACCTGGCTGGATGACAGCCGCATTTCCAGCCGCGCCTCGTGCTGGATGGCCACGGCGGTATGCACCTGGTGCAGGCGCCCCGACAGGCGCGTCAGCATTGTTTCGGCTTCTGCCCGGTCTGCCGGCTTGCCCAGAATGGCACCGTCCAGTTCGACCACGGTGTCCGCGCCCAGTACCGGAAACGGCAGCAGATGGCGCCACTGGACCGCACGCCAGCCGCAGGCGGCCTTTTCGCTGGCCATGCGCTGCGCGAAATCGCGCGCTGCTTCGCCAGCATTCGGGATCTCGATGACCTCCATGCGGCCGGCCACGGCCCGCAGCGGTAGCACGTCGAACGCGACGCCAATCTGCTTCAGCAACTCGCGCCGCCGCGGCGACTGCGAGGCCAGGTAGATGCGTTTATCGACGAGCAGGGTCATGTGCGTCCGTCCTTTCCGCCTCAGTCACGATGGTAGGGGTGGCCCTTAATGATGCAGACCGCACGGTACAGCTGTTCGGCCAGCATCACCCGCGCCATGGCGTGCGGCAGGGTCAATTTCGACAGCCCCATCGATTTTCCGGCGCGCGCCTTCACGCTGTCGTCGAGGCCGTCCGCGCCGCCGATGACAAACGCCGGCGACACGCCCTCCGCCATCCAGGTTTGCAGCCATTGCGCAAGTTCGCGCGTCGTCACCTGCGTGCCGCGCTCGTCGAGCACCACCGGCACGCAGCCCGCAGGCAACGCGGAAAGAACCCGCTCGGCTTCGATCTGGCGCGCGCGCGCGCCGTCTTCTCCCGCCACCCGATGCCCCGGCTTGATTTCGGCAAGCAGCAGTGGCAAGTCGGGCGGCATCCGGCGTGCATAATCCTCGTAGCCTGTGCTGATCCAGCCGGGCATTTTGTGGCCGACTGCAATCAGGTGCAATTTCATCGGGGTGCCTGCACCCTAGTGATCGGCCTGAATATGCCGCGCACGCGCCGCTTCGCCCGCGCCCCACAATTCTTCCAGGTTGTAATGCGCGCGCGCGGCGGGCTGCATGACATGGACGATCACCTCGCCGAGATCAAGCAGCACCCAGTCGCCGCTGTCTTCGCCTTCGGTGTTGCCCACATACTCGCCCGCCTCTTTCATCTTGACGCGAACATTGTCGGCCAGCGCACGGGTCTGGCGGTTGGATGTGCCGCTGGCGATCACCATGCACTCGAACAGCGAGGTTAGCTTGCTGGTGTCGAGCACGGTGATGTCTTGCGCCTTGACGTCTTCGAGGGCGTCGACGACTAATTTGATTTTGGCTTTGATGTTCATGTCTGTCTGTAAAGTTGGTGTTCGTAAATATAGTCAAGCACGGCATCGGGCAGCAGATAGCGCACGCTGCCTTGCCGGCTCAGGGTGTCGCGAATGGCCGTGGCCGAAATGTCCAGCATCGGCATTTCGCGCAGCAAGATCGAGCCGGCCGGCCCGGCGGCCGATGCCTCGGCCACCTGTCGGTTTGCCACTTCGCTTGCCAGCGGTTCCTGCAACGCGTCTGCCTGCATCAGGTGAACGCCGGGGCGGGTGACGACCGCAAGATTCGCCAGTTCGAACAGCCGCTGCCAGTTGTGCCAGCCCGGCAGCCCCAGAAACGCGTCCGTCCCCAGCAACAGCCACAGCGGTTGTTCGTCGCCCAGCTCGGCACGCAGGCTGGTCAGCGTGTCGACGGTAAAACTCGGGTCGGGGCGCTGAACTTCGCGCGCATCCACCTCGAAGCGCGGATTGCCACCGAGGGCACGGCGCACCATTTCCAGACGGTGGCCGGCGCCGGCATGCGGCGTCCCGCGATGCGGCGGCTGCCCGGCGGGAATGAAGAGCACCCGATCCAGGCCGACCCCCCCGATCATGTCCTCGGCCAGGCGCAGATGACCAAAGTGGATCGGGTCGAAGGTGCCGCCGAGGATGCCGATGGGCGGCGTCATTCAGCCACGCACGTGTCCATCGCCGAGCACCACCCACTTCTGGCTGGTCAGTCCTTCGAGGCCGACCGGCCCGCGCGCGTGGATCTTGTCGGTGGAAATGCCGATCTCGGCGCCGAGGCCATACTCGAAGCCGTCGGCGAAGCGCGTCGAGGCATTGACCACGACGCTGGCCGAATCGACCTCGCGCAGAAAGCGGCGCGCGCGGCCGTAGTCCTCGGTAACGATGGCGTCGGTGTGCTGCGAGCCGTGGGTGTTGATATGCGTCATCGCGGCGTCAATATCGTCGACGACCTTGACCGCGATGATCGGACCGAGGTATTCCTCGGTCCAGTCGGATTCCACCGCGGCCTTCAGTTTGTCGGCCGCAATGCCGGCCCCCTGCAGGATCGCCAGCGACTCCGGACAGCAGCGCATTTC
>JAWOJD010000066.1:0-45746 GCA_046484355.1 Thiobacillus sp. | reverse complement strand
ACACATTTTGGTGGCTACGCCGGGACGATTGCTGGATCTTAGAAAACAGGGGTATATCAATCTGGATGAGATCAAAGTGCTCGTTATTGATGAAGCAGATCTTATGCTGGACATGGGATTTAAAGAAGCGGTGCGGAATTACAAGGAAAAAGGTAGGGGCGGAAGGCTCCGAACCGGCTGCGGAAACGCGGCCCACGCCGGGTGAGATCGCGGTAAGTCGCCTGGGTGGAAACACCCAGGCGCTCTGGTCTGTGACCCCGGAAACCCCCGCTACAAGACCGAACGGGCTTTAGCGGCGGGAGGCTTCATGGATGCTGCACTCTGAGACCTGCCCCAAGCCCAATTCACACTTCTCGGCCAAAGCAGACTATCAACGTTGAGATGACCAATGGCTGATTTAGACAAACTTCCGGACACGCTCGGTTAATGTTCGTAATTCGGCAATTGCCAACAGTAAGGCTCTGTCGGACGACCATGATCAGAGTTGTCTCGCTTCTGTGCTACTGATGTACTACCAGGAAAGGCCGGAACACGCTTCTATTCGAAGCCCTTCTTCCGTTCTGCGAGTTGCTTTGCGAGGGTGTTGGTGCGGATGGCCCGAACTTGTCTCCGTAGTTCCTCGGGGTCAAGGTCCAAATCACCTGCCGGATAGAGGTTGGGCAGGAGCGAACCGAGGGCGTGCATGGGAAAGCCGACGCGGACCTTGCCTCTCGGTGAGTCAGAGACTAGAAACCCTTCGAGGACAAGTGTGTTTAGCACGTCTCGTGCAGTCCTCTCGGCAAGGCCAGTGATCCGACTGGCTTCCATGCGCTCGATTTCACCATTGCTGAAGGCGTGGATAAAGAGATATGCGGATTCGGGTTTGAGGTCGAAGCGCACCTTCTGGAAGTAGCTTTCGGCGCGGAACTTGAACTTATCAAGTGAGAACATCCGGGCCATGAAGGCGGCCTGATCGATGGCTGTCCGCATGGCGTATTCGCAAAACTCGGCCAATCGCTTTTCGGAAAGGTTTCCGCGACCATCTAGATCGCCCATTCGTGGCTGATCTGCGCCGGCCAGCTTAGCTTTGTAATCCTCGGATGTCTTTGCAAAGCCTCGTGACATTGACCAGAGGCATGTGCCATTTACGCCGCACTGGCGAAGCATTGCGTCTATGGCGATCCGAGCTACGCGACCGTTGCCATCAAGAAATGGGTGAATCCAAACGAGGCGATGGTGAGCCGCGAAGGCAGAAAGAACTCCATCGAGCTTTCTGATTCCGCCTTTCGGTGCCCATTCGAGCAGCATGCCATAGCGTTGTGCGAAGCGATCAAGAAATCGATTAAGGGTATCCGCCTTCGGAGGGACGTGAATACCGACATGCACGTCTCGCTCGCGGATTTTCCCTGGCTCCATGTAGCTACCGTCCTTGAGCTTGAGCATTTCCTTCGGCAAGTGTTCGCAAAAGAGCTGATGGACTTCGAGTAGGAAGGGGATCAGCGTATCCTTCGAAAGCGACTGAGACCTCGCCCACCGATCTGCTTCGATATGGGCAAATGCGAGGGTCTGCAAGTCTCGCTGAACCATTTGTTCCTTGGTCTCGAACAGTGCTTTCTCGATGTCTAGTGGAAGAGTGTGGTGTCCCTCGATCAAGTTCGAGTAGTAACAGTTCATTCCCGCGACAAGCTCAGCAAGGCTTTTGGAGGTTGCGGGAACTAGGGAAGCGTCCAAGCATGCGGATGCCTCAGATAGCTCGTGAGCGAGTCCAATCAAGGGATGGTTGAGAGGGCGAGACTCGTCGATGACAAGCGGCTCCATCTGAGCAGGGTCGTCGTAAAACTCAAACATAATCTTCACCTCTCTTCGCCGATGTCTGTGCCGATTATAGTTCTTAATTTATCATAATGTTAGCGTTATATAACGCGACATCTATGCCGATCTTTCTGCCGAAGTTTTCGCCGAACTCTTAGAGCTAAGTTAACTACGTTTTTTTGGGGCTTAATTGCCAATGGCCGGTATCGCATTCATACCGGCCGGCGGTAGCAAGAGTCTTCAGTGACAACTCTGGCCGATGACCGGCCGCTTCGCGCCCTGAGTCAGTCGCAGGGCCGAAGGCGGCATGGCTTTATGTGTGGCAGCCCTTCGCAAGATCAATACAACATCATCAAACAAACTTGTGTGCAACACAATAAGCTAAAATGCATTATGCACAATAGGCTAATAGCTATACATCGTAATAAGCTAAAATATATACAACACAATAAGCTAAAGGAAGCGCACAGTATGGCAACCCCTCCTGAAAAACTGGCGCAGTCACTCGAAGTCCTCCACAAGCTGCAAGAGCGCGGCATAGAAGCGATCCGAGCGCGTGATCTAACGCGCACCCATCGGGAACGCCTGATCAAGGGCGGCTTCCTGCGGGAGGTCATGAAGGGCTGGTATATCTCGTCCCGTCCGGATGAGTCTGCTGGCGAGAGCACGGCCTGGTATACCTCGTTCTGGGATTTCTGTGCGGCCTATCTGGGCGAGCGCTTTGGTAGGGACTGGTGCCTGTCTCCGGAACAGTCGCTATCCCTCCATACCGGAAACCGCACCGTCCCCCGTCAGCTCTTGGTGCGCTCTCCGAGGGCGCGCAACAAAGTGACAGATCTCCTCCATGCGACGTCCCTACTGGATGTCCGCGCGGCTCTGCCGCAAAGGCAGGACATTGTGGAACTGGACGGTCTGCGCCTGTTTTCGCTCCCGCCCGCGCTGGTTGCCTGTCCACCCGGTTTCTTTACCCAGAACCCAACCGATGCACGAGCCGCTCTGTCGATGGTGAGGGATTCCTCCGACGTCCTGGTCCACCTGCTAGGCGGAGGACACAGCACGATCGCTGGCCGCATAGCCGGAGCTTTTCGCAACATCGGCCGCGACAGCCTTGCCAACGAAATCATCGGCGCGATGCGTGCCGCCGGGTACGAGGTGCGCGAAAACGATCCATTCGATACCCGCCCCCCTGTCATTCTCGGCCCCCGTGAGACCTCGCCCTACGTCAACCGGATCCGGCTGATGTGGCAGGAGATGCGCGCGCCGGTGATCGAGCGCTTTCCCCGAGCACCGGGATTGCCTAGCGATATCGAGGGCTACCTGAAACGCGTCGAGGATGTTTACTTGACCGATGCTTACCACTCACTCTCGATCGAAGGCTACCGGGTCAACCGTGAGCTGATTGAGCGGGTCCGCAGCGGAAGCTGGAATCCGGACGCCAATGAGAATGACCGCAACCAGCGCAATGCCATGGCTGCACGGGGCTATTGGCAGGCCTTTCAGGCCGTGCGAAAGAGCATACAAAGGGTGGTGAGCGGCGAGAACCCCGGCGCTGTTGCCGATCCGGATCACCGCACCTGGTATCGCGAGATGTTTGCGCCCAGCGTGGCCGCTGGTTTGCTGGGGGCTGCGGACCTTGCCGGATACCGCAATGCCCAGGTCTATATCCGGCGATCGATGCATGTCCCGCCAAATCACGAAGCGGTACGGGAACTCATGCCCACCTTGTTCGAATTGCTGCGAGAGGAGACAGAGCCATCTGTTCGTGTCGCGCTGGGGCATTTCGTGTTTGTCTACATCCATCCCTACATGGACGGCAACGGCCGCATGGGGCGCTTCCTGATGAACGTGATGCTGGGCTCGGGCGGCTATCCGTGGACCGTGGTCCCGGTTGAGGCACGCAATGCCTACATGGCCGCCTTGGAAGATGCCAGCGTGCGGCAGGACATAGGGCCCTTCGCTGATTTTCTTGCCCGGCTGGTCGAGGCTGGGCTCAAGGGCGAAACTGCGCCCCCGGTGCCCGATATTGCCTGAATACGCGACAACGCAGAAAGCACCACACACTGGCTGACCTTGGGTCCGGAAGGGATCCTTAGGGCCTTACGGCCGCCAAGCCTCTTGCGCGGAAAAGTTCAGCTTCAGCCAATTGAGGAACTTCTTCTCGCTCCAGTAGACGTGCTTGCCGATCTTCACCGATGACGGGAACTCGTTCCCACCGACCATGCTTTCGGGGGTGCCATTGGCGCCAGCGAAGAGCAATGACTGATATGTATTCTTGAGCAGACGGTTGCTGAGATCGAATGTGTGGCAGCAGGTCGGCCAAAGGCGCCGTTGGCCTCTTAACCTACTGCGTCCGATGTACTCCCAAGACCGGTCGCTGCTCCATACTCACTACGTGAATGACTGCTTTCGCCAGTTCGGGCGGAAGAGCCCGACTTCGCGCTGCCGCATGCAAATTACGGCTCAGAAGGCTGTAATGCCGCCGAAAACCGGTCACTCACTTGGCGGGTGTCACGCTCGACCCATGGCTCTTTATGGCCGCCCTGTACGAACCCGGTTCCCTGAAATGAACATTGGCAAGCAAGCGCAGGCGTGCCCGCCTGACAGCGAGCGGCTTTAACCCGCCACCGAGGAAGTCCTGCTAGAGTTCGCTGGTAGGGCAAGATACTCGATTCAAACATGCCATCGAATGTGCTCATCTTCAGCGTCTGGCTCGAGCCAACTGCCGTGTTTGACGTTAGCGACAGCAGCTTCCTCATTGGGGAAGACATGCCACCATGTGGGAGAAGATTGAAGAAGCTCGGCCTATCGGAACCGCAATGGGACAACGCCTTATGAAGCGCCGCAGCTTCCTGCTCGCTGCATGCTGTATTCCGGCGCTGGCACAGGCCGCAAAGCGCGAACTGGTGTTCGTCGTCCACCCCTACGACACGCCGTCGCGCATCTACAGCCGTTTCCGCCCGCTGACGCTATATCTCGCCGGGGTTCTCGAGCGCCCGATCAAGCTGGTGATCGCCTCCACCTACGACGAGCAGATGGCGATGATCGTTGATGGCCGTGCCGACCTTACCTACATCGGCCCGACTCCTTACGTACAGGCGCGCGATCGCGCGCCGATCCGCATCCTCGCCGGCGAAGCGGAAAACGGCCAGGCGTTCTACCAAAGCGCGATCGTGGCGCGCGCAAAAAGTCCGATCACTTCGCTCGCCGATCTCAGGGGTAAACGCATGGCTTTCGGCGCGGCGATCTCCATGTCGAGTACGGTGGCACCGACGCTGATGTTGGCGCAAGCGGGCGTCCAGCTCGGCGACCTGGCCGGGCACGCCCAACTCGACCGTCATGAGCGCGTAGCACTCTCGGTCCTGCACGGTGATTTCGACGCCGGCGGTTTACGTCTCGACATTGCCCGACAGTATCTGCCGCGTGGACTGAAGATCGTCGCCGCTTCGCAGCCTCTGCCTCCGCATGTCATTGCCTGCTCAGCCAACTTTCCCACCGATCTCGAGACACGTGCCCGTGCCGCCTTGCTCAACCCTGACGAACTTGGGCTACGCGCTTTCGATGCACTGGGCGAATCCACCCGCTTCGTCACGATAGACGACTCGCATTATCACAGCGTGCGCCGCATGCTGCGCACGCTCGGCAAATGAAACCGCGCTCGCTCAGTTTCTGGCTCGGCGCCTACCTCGGCCTCGCCGGTCTGCTCATCACGCTGCTCCTCGGCGCCGGCATGTGGCAGTCGCTGCGGCATCTGGTCGAGGCCGCCGAAACCGACAAGGCCCAGGCGCTGGTCAACCAGCTCGCCGCAGTGTCGGTCGATGCCGTGCTGATACGCGACTACGGCATCATCGAGCGTGCGGTCGACGAACTTGTCCACCGCCGCGGAATGGCCTATGTCGAAATCCGCCGGGCCGACGGCATCGTGCTGGGCCAGGCCGGTAGCGCGTCCGCCGCTAACGCAAGTTTCACCGCCACCATGCTGGCGGCCGGCGAGCCGCTCGGCCAGGTGGTCGCCCAATACGACAACTCTTTGATGCAGGCTGCCGCTTGGCGCCTAGCCCTCTGGGCAGCCGTTGCGCTGGTTTTGTTCTCGTTGCTCGGCTTCTGGGTGCTGCGTCGCCTGCTCGAGGCACGCCTGGTGGCCCCGGTCAGGAATCTGATCGCCAGCGTCGCGCCCGGTGAAACCCTGCATGCCGCGCCAGCTGGCGCGCCGGCCGAGGTGCACGAACTGGCCCATGCACTGACCGATCTGGAAACCCGTGTCCACACCCACATCACCGCGCTGGAGGAGGCCAACCAGGCGCACAACGACGCGCTGCGGCGGCTGTGCGCCGAACAGCGGCTGGCGACGGTGGGACAGATGGCGGGCGAGGTAGCGCACGAACTCAACACGCCGCTCGCCAATATTCTCGGCTACGCGCAACTGGCGCAGTCGCAGAGCACCGACCCTACTGTGTGCGAATCGCTCGACACCATCGTGACCCAGGCACGCCGCGCCGGACAAATTCTTGGCGACATGCTGACCGTGGCGCGCGCCCCCGCGCTGACCAACCAGGCGGTCGATCTGGCCGAGCTGGCGCGGGCCTTTTCGCGGCTGGTGGCGCCATTGGCTCAACGGCAGGGCGTGCGCCTCGAAATCACCCAGGGCGACAAGGCTCCTGCCTGGGCAGACGCTTCCCGCGTCGAACAGATCCTGTTCAATCTCGTCACCAACGCCACCCAAGCCGGTGCGCACCGCATCGAGCTCGTCCCTGGTGCGGGTGTGCTCGACATCGTCGATGATGGCCCGGGCGTGGCGCCGGACATGCGTTCTCGCCTATTCGAGCCCTTTGCCACCAGCAAGCCGCACGGTCAGGGGACCGGACTCGGCCTCGCCATCTGCCGCCGGCTCGCCGAGGAAATGGGCGGCACGCTGGAACTCGCCGAAAGTGCCCCGTGCCGCACCCGCTTCCAACTCACCCTGCCGACCTCGCCATGACCCCGACCCTGTTGATCGCCGAAGATGATGCCGATCTCGCCAAGCTCGCCGCGCGCGTCGCTGCCGATGTGGGTTTCGATGTCATCGTTCGGCATGATGGTGACGCCGCCCTGCATGCACTGGAATCGGACCTGCCCGACGCGCTGCTTACCGACCTGCGCCTGCCGGGGCACGACGGACTCGATTTGCTAAAGGCGTCGAAGTCCCTCGACCCACAACGCCCGGTGCTGCTGATGACCGGTTACGCCACGCCGATGAACGCAATCGAGGCATTCCGGCTCGGTGTCTCCGACATCCTGCTCAAGCCCTTTGATCTTGATGTGGCGCGCTCGGCACTGTTACGGCTGCAATCCGCGTTCGCGCAGAAGGCCCGGCTGCTGCAACTGACCGAACAGGTCGCGCGCAGCCAGGGTGCTGCCTGGCTGGCAGCACAGTCCCCGGCGATGCAGGCCACGCTGGCGCTCGCCGCCCAGGTCGCGGCGAGTCCGCTTCCGGTCTTGCTCGAAGGCGAGACCGGCGTCGGCAAGGGTGTGCTTGCGCGTCATATTCATGCCCTCTCGCCACGCGCCAGCGGTCCCTTTTTTACGCTGCATTGTGGTGCCCTACCGCAGACCCTGCTGGAATCCGAGCTGTTCGGCTTCGAGAAGGGCGCCTTCTCCGGAGCGAATGCCAGAAAGCCCGGACTGCTCGAACTGGCGGCGGGCGGCACGCTGTTCCTCGACGAGATCAACAGCACCAGCCTCGACGCCCAGACCCGCTTGCTGCAATTTATCCAGGACAAGCAGGTGTTCCGCATCGGGGGCGTCAAGCCGGTCAAGGTCGATGTGCGGCTGATCGTCGCCAGCAACCAGCCGCTTAAGGATGCGGTGCGCGAAGGCCGTTTCCGCGAGGACCTGTACTACCGAATCGCGGTGTTCCCCGTCCCGGTGCCGCCGCTGCGCGAGCGCCGCGACGATCTTGCCGCGCTGGCCGAATTTCTCATCGCCAAGCATGCCGCCGAGATGGGCCGTCCGGCCTTGCCGCTCGAACCCGAAGCGCTCGCCCGCATCCAGGCTTACGCCTGGCCAGGCAATGTGCGGGAACTGGAAAACACCCTGCAGCGAGCGCTGGTGCTGGCGCAGGGCGATCGCATCGGCATAGCCGACCTGCCCCAGGAATTGCGTGACCCACCTGCGGGCCCAGCCTGCCCGTGGGGCGAATCGGCCACCCTGGCCGAGGTCGAGGCGGCATGGATCAAGCGGGTGCTGGAGCGCTGCGGCGGCAACCGCACCCAGGCCGCGAAGATACTCGGCATCGATCCGTCGACCTTGTGGCGGCGACTGAAGTAGGCGGGGTTTGATTCTAGGAAGGGCAGCGCGCAAGGGCCTTGCAATATGCAATATCCCTTGCAGTCTGCATGGCGGTCAATCCAGGCGGCGGACAAAATAGTCTCGATTATTCAATGAGGTAGGCAAGCGGAACAGCTTGGCACGCTAACTGCAAAGGATGTCACAGCTTCGGCTGATTCCACTCAACAAGAGGAGACTTCCATGCAATACAAAGCAATGAGCCTGAGCCTTGCGCTGGCGCTGGCCGCACCGTTGGCCTGGGGTGAAGCCAGCGTGGCCGACTACCGCGCCCAACTCGCCGACAAGGATGCCAACCCCGGATTTCTGGTCATCGACCGCGGCGAAATTCTGTTCAAGGAAAAACGGAGCCCGAAGAACGCCAGCCTGGAGAAGTGCGACTTCGGTCTCGGTCCGGGCAAGCTGAAGGGTGCCTACGCGCAGTTGCCGCGCTACTTCAAGGACACCAAAAAGGTTCAGGACCTGGAGTCGCGACTGATGACCTGCATGATCAGCCTGCAAGGCTACACCGAGGATGAAATCAAGCAGAAGCTTTTTGCCGATCAGCGCAAGAACGAAGACAACACGCCGATGGAGGCCATCGCTGCCTATGTCGCCTATCAGTCCGACGGCATGAAGATCTACCCGCCGATGAAGCATGCTGCCGAAAAGGACGCGGCCAAGCTGGGCGAGGCTTTCTTCTGGCGCCGCCATGGGCCGATGGATTTTTCCTGCGCCACCTGCCACGCCGAGGAAGGCAAGCGGGTCCGCCTGCAGTCCCTGGTCAACGTCTACAACGCCAAGGACATCCAGGCGACCATGACGACCTGGCCGACCTATCGTGTGTCGCACGGCGTGGTCCGCAACATGCAGCACCGCATGTGGGACTGCCACTGGCAGATGCGCACGCCGGACATCGATTACGGCTCGCCGGCGTCCGTCGCACTGATCTCCTTCCTCACCAACCAAGCCAAGGGCGGCAAGCTCGACCTGCCTGGCATCAAGCGCTAACCGGAGGCTCCACACATGAAAAGCAAACTGATCATCGCCGCGTTGCTGGCCGCGGCATTCAACCCCGCCATGGCCGACAAGGCGCTGTGGGCCAAGGTCGACAAACTGGTGGCCGACAGCTTCAAGCCGGGCGCAGGGCAGGACATGTCACGCTTGGTGCAGGACGAGACCCAGAAGATCTGCTCGATCACCCGCAACAATCCCTCGGCTGAACAGGCCGCCGCGATCAACGCCCGCGAGGCCGCCAACATCAAGTACCCGGCGAGCGGCAAAATGATGGGCGACTGGAAGAACGGCGAGAAACTGGTGAAGGGCGGCTTCGGCATGCGCATCGGCAATATTGAACCCGACAAGGCTGATAGGCAGAAGGGCGGCAACGGCGGCAACTGCTACGCCTGCCACGCACTCGATCCGAAGGAAGTCGCGGCCGGCAACCTCGGCCCCAGCCTGACCGGCTACGGTGCGCTGCGTGGTTCGAGCGAAGAGATCGTCAAGTACACCTACGACAAGCTCTACAACACCCAGGCCACCGTGGCGTGCTCCAACATGCCGCGCGTCGGACACAACGGCATCCTGACGCCGGAGCAGGTGGCCGACGTTACCGCCTATCTGGTATCGCCCGAGTCCTCGCTGAACCAAAAGAAATAAACCTAAAAACCGCAGTTACCCAGCAATTTCGCCGGTCAACAGCGGGGTTTGTGGAGGGCTGGCGGCTGCGAGCGTGTGTTTGAGGTGCTTGCACACGCAGCGCCAGACGGTCACACCCTGTAACTGCTCCGCAGTGTCTTTCGCCCAAGCCTGAAGCCGCGCTGAGACTTGCATCAGCAGCTGTCTCGCCTTGTCGAAATGCGCATGTAAACCGGACAGGGTAATCGTGGTTTGCCCCGCATGTTCGGGACGGGTTTTATGTCAGCGTCTGGCGGAAGTCGCCGGAGAAGTGAATGCATGAGCGCCCGAACGGCCGGTCTTCAATGCCGCCACCCCGCCTCTGGCGGGGTTCTTTTTAGGCGATATCTTCCGGGCGGTTCAGGTTCGCAAAAGCGCTGCCATTGAACTCAACACGAACGGAGGGAAGCCCTGCCTGCCAGTGGCGCACCGCCCGTTCACCACGTGCCAGAAACTCGGCCAGGTTTTCGCGCTGGTCGGTGCGCACGATGAAACAGGTGTGATGCGTGCGCACCTCGTCTGCGGCCACTGCGAGGGGAACGTGGTCGCGTTGCGCCGCTGCCAGCAGGCGCTCAGCCAGATCGGCCGGCAGGTGCGGCGTGTCGCAGGGCGCAACCAGCAGCCAGTCTGCGTCCACGGCCTGGAGAGCAGCCAGCACGCCGGCCAGTGGGCCGGGAAAGTCGGACAGGGTGTCGGGCAGCACGCGGTGGCCGTACGCTGCGTAGGTGTCGAGATTGCGGTTGGCGCTGATGACGAGCGCGTCGACCTGCGGGGTGAGCACGGCGCGCACCCACTCGATCAACGGACGGCCCTGGTACGCGATCAGGCCTTTGTCGGCGCCGCCCATGCGACGCCCCTGGCCACCTGCAAGAATGACGGCGGCGACCCGCTCAGCGACGGACATACAGATGGAATCGGTCGGACCGGTCGCCGGGGCGCGTGCCCTCCCACTGCTTGACCCATTCGGCCGCGACCTGCGGCACGTCGTCGCGACGGTGGGTCTGTACCAGCAGCCAGCTGCAACTGCCGGCATCGGCCATAAGCCGGCGACCGCTGTGATAGGCCAGCAGCTGGCGTTGCTGGCCGCGCACCGCCTCGGTCTGGATGCAGCTTGCGGGCGGCACATGTGCGGTCAACGCCTCGGCGACGCTGAGATAGCTCAGGCGACGGTCGAGCGGCGCCTGGAACAGTGCCAGCAGCAGCACCCAGATAAAGGTCATGCTTGCGGTCCACACCAGGATGGGACGCAGCGGCGAACGACGAACGCGGGTCAAAAAAGCGATCCAGGCCACGGTGACGGCCAGCCCCAGCGCCAATGCCCATGGGCGGAGTGCCCCGACGTCGGTTACCCCCAGTTTGGTCAGCCGAGCGGCCAGCCGTGCTGGGGCGCCCAGGTCGTGCGCGCTCCAGTAGATCCAGAACACCAGCGCGAGGAAGCCAAACAGCATGAGGGCGAACCACAGCAGCGCATTGGCCGCGCCGCGCCGCAGCGTGAACAGTCCGGCTGCGCCCAGCAGCGAAAGCGGCAGCAGCAGAATCAGTCCCTGCTCCTCGCCGGGGGAAGAGTCGAAGGCATACAGCCCGAGCAGGCCCAATAGCGCCACGACCGGCAGCATGATCCCAGGCGTGCGCCACTGGCGGCGGCCCCGATACAGCGCCCAGGCGGCCAGCGGCCACGCCGGCCACGCATACCAGCCCAGGATGCCGGGATAGTAGGCAGGCTTCAGATCTGCGGCCCCCAGCCAGCGCTGCAGGTCGAGTGCGCGCTCCAACGGGATCGCCTGCGAGGCGAGATAGCCAACCCAGGCTGCACTCAAGGCAACTGCCAGTCCTGCGCCCCAGGCCAGCGCACGCCGCGCAGCCGGAGTATGGTATTCCGCCAGCAACAGCGGCAAGCCCGTGGCCAGCAACAGGAACCAGGCGGCTTCCGCCACCCCTCCGGCGAGCACCATCAGAATCGCGCCCACCGCCAGCGCCCATCCGCAGCGCGCCTCTTGCGGCAACCGGGCGAGGCCATACAGCATCACGGCAGCGGCGGCGAGCTGGGCGGTGGCGGCATTGAGTTCGTGACCGCGCACCAGCAGCCCCATGCAGCCCAGCAAGGTGAGCGCGGCGGCCCATCCGACCTCGGCTCCATAGAGCACGCGGGCGGTGCGCGCGAGGAACACCAGCGCGAGCGCGATGAACACGCCCGAAGCGAGCCGGGCGCCATCATGCAGGGCCAGAAACGGCGAGGTCAGCCAGGCGGTGACGCTTGCCACCCAGTAATACAGCGGCGGAGTCGCAAACGCGGTTTGCGGCGCGGCATCGCTTTGCAGTAGCCGCCACAGCTGCACGAAGTGCTCGGCGTCGCCGCCTTTCCAGGGCGCATGCCCCACCAGACCCGGCACCAGCCAGGCCACGCACAGCAGCAGCAAGCCAAGCTGCGGAAGGGTCGCTGCGCAGCAGCGAGGGCCCCACCGGCGGACTTCTTGCGGGTGTTGAGGCAGCGAAAGCGGGCGCTTACTGGACAATTTTGAGGCGCTGCCCCGGCGTCGGCTCGCCGCTGGGATACAGGTCGTTCAGCAAGCGAAGCTGGCTTTCGCCATTGGCGCCCAGCGGCGATTGCCGGGCCAGGCCGGCCATCGTCGTGCCGGGCTGGGCGGTGATCAGGCGCAACACATACGGCCGGGCGGCCTGCCGCTGGGCGGGCGTGATCGCGCCGAAACTGTTGATCGCCGAGCGCAGGGTGCTGCGCTCACGGTCGTAGGTGGGCTTGTCCTTGGTCATCCCGGCAATCAGGTACTGCACGCCGTTGAACACTACGGCGGCCACCACCACCGGCTTGCCCTGCTGCGCACCGGCCGCGAATGCGGCCGGATAGCCGGAGAGGCTGCCGCTGTCGTAGCGCGCACCGGCATCCAGCTTGAGTCCCTTCTGCAGGGTATCCAGCGGCCTGTCGTTCTTCGGACCCTGTTGCAGCTCAACCAGCGCATCGCCCTTGGGGCTTGTCGCCATCACCCGGTCGGGACGGTTCTGCACCCGCCAGCCCGGCGGAAACTGGAGCGACAGTCCAAGCTGCTCATGCAGCAGCGCATTACCGCGTACAACGCCTTGGTCGGGGCTGTCACCGAAATACACGCCGTTCATTTTTTCCAGAAACGTATCGCGGCCCTCGCGCGGATGGGCGACGGTGTATTTACTCGCTTCGCCCACCACCTGTTGCAGACGCGCATCATTGCTGGGATGGCTCTCGAAGGTGCCGTGATAGGTCCTCGGCTGGCGCCCGTCGCGCTTGGCCTGTTCGGCGGCAAACAATTCCTGGTCTTTCAGCACGCCGATCACTTCGATCATCGCCTGCGGGTTGTAGCCCGTCTTGGCCAGATACTCCGCGCCCAGCCGGTCCGACTCGAGTTCATGCTCGCGGCCATAGCCTGCGGTCCAGGCCTGCGCCAGCGTTTGCAGCAGCGATGCGCCCGCCTGATTGCCCATCCCGGGCACCAGAATCGAGCCCAGGATCGCGCCCAGCCCGGCTGCCGTCGAGGCGCTTTGCTGGCGCACGCCGTGGCGCGCCGTGACATGACCGATTTCGTGGCCGACCACCCCTGCCAGTTCAGCCTCGGAATTGAGATACGCCATGATGCCGCGCGTGATGTAGACATAGCCGCCAGGCAGGGCAAAGGCGTTGACGTCGGGGCTGTCGACCACGGTGAAATGCCATTTCAGGTTCGGACGGTGACTCTTCGCCGCCAGCGCCTGGCCAACCTCGTTCACGTAGGCCTGCAGCGCCGGGTTCTCCAGCGCCGCATATTCCTTCAGCACATCCTTGTGCGCCTGCGCGCCCATCTGGATTTCCTGTTCTTCGGACATCAGCACAAAATTCTTGTCGCCCGTAACCGGGTTCTGCGCGCAGTGCGTCAGCGCCACTGCGCCCAGCACGATCACGGCGATACGACGAAAAGCATGGGAATTCACGTGAGTCTCTTTCTAGGAATGCGATGGGTGGAATGATACCGTTGCGCCGCCGCCAGAATGCAAAAAGCGGCCGAGGCCGCTTTAAGGTTGCACCGCGCAAAATTCACGCAGGCTGAATTACTTCATGCCATAACGCTGGCGGAATTTCTCGACGCGGCCAGCAGTGTCGACGATCTTCTGCTTGCCCGTGTAGAACGGATGGCAGGAGGCGCAGACTTCGACATGCAGGGCGTCCTTGCCCAGCGTGGAGCGCGTTTTGATCGTGTTGCCACAAGAGCAGGTCACGGTGACTTCTTTGTAATCGGGGTGAATGCCGGCTTTCATGGCAATTCCTTAAAGTGGGTTGAATTCGGAGAACGCGAGAGTATATCGGAGACACTCGCCCCAATCAACCCCGCCGCATTGAATCGAAGAAGTCGGCATTGTTTTTCGCCACGCGAATCTTGTCGACCAAAAACTCCATGGCCTCCATGTCGTCCATCGGGTACAGCAGCTTGCGCAACACCCAGATCTTTTGTAACAGCTCTTGCGGGATCAGCAGTTCTTCGCGGCGGGTGCCGGAGCGGTTGACGTTGATCGCGGGATAGAGGCGCTTCTCAGCCATTTTCCGGTCGAGGTGAATCTCGAGGTTGCCGGTGCCCTTGAATTCTTCGTAGATCACATCGTCCATGCGGCTGCCGGTTTCGACCAGCGCGGTGGCGATGATGGTGAGGCTGCCGCCTTCTTCGACGTTGCGTGCGGCGCCAAAGAAGCGCTTGGGCTTTTGCAGGGCGTTGGCGTCGACACCGCCGGTGAGCACCTTGCCGGAGGCGGGCTGAACGGTGTTGTACGCGCGCGCCAGGCGGGTGATGGAATCGAGCAGGATCACCACGTCCTTCTTGTGCTCGACCAGGCGCTTGGCGCGCTCGATCACCATTTCGGCGACCTGCACGTGGCGGCTGGCGGGCTCGTCGAAAGTGGACGCGACCACTTCGCCGCGCACGGTGCGGCTCATCTCTGTCACTTCTTCCGGCCGCTCGTCGATCAGCAGCACGAACAGCACCACATCCGGGTGGTTGGAACTGATGGCGTGCGCAATGTGCTGCAGCATCACCGTCTTGCCCGATTTGGGCGGCGCCACCAGCAGGCCGCGCTGGCCCTTGCCGATCGGGGCGACGATGTCGATCACGCGGCTGGTGATGTTTTCCTCGGCCTTGATGTCGCGCTCCAGCTTGAGCGGCTTGTCCGGGTGCAGCGGCGTCAGGTTCTCGAACAGGATCTTGTTCTTGCTGGCCTCGGGCGGCTCGCCGTTGATCAGGTCGAGCTTGGTCATCGCCGAATAGCGCTCGCCGTCCTTCGGCGTGCGGATTTCGCCTTCGATCTTGTCACCGGTGTGCAGGTTGAAGCGGCGGATCTGCGACGGCGACACGTAAATGTCGTCGGTGTTGGCGAGATACGAGGTTTCCGGCGACCTCAGGAATCCGAATCCGTCCGGCAGCACTTCCAGCACGCCATCGCCGTAAATGCTCTCGCCGCGCTTGGCCAGCGTTTTCAGGATGGTGAAAATCAGTTCCTGTTTGCGGAAGCGGTTGGCATTGTCGATGCCGTTGGTGGCGGCAATTTCGAGCAGTTCGGTGATGGGCTTTTGCTTGAGTTCGGAAAGGTGCATGGGATGGGCCTGAGTGGGCTCGCTTGAAAGAGCCGGACGTGGGAGAGGACAGGGGCCGGACGGTGCTGCAGGAAGGCGGCGCGCCGATGCGCCGTCCGGGGAAGAGCGGGGTTTAGATGTTGCTGTCGACAAAAGCGGTCAGTTGCGACTTGGACAGGGCGCCGACCTTGGTTGCTTCGACATTGCCATTCTTGAAAATCATCAGGGTGGGAATGCCGCGGATGCCAAACTTGGGCGGGGTGGCCTGGTTTTCATCGATGTTGAGCTTGCAGACCTTGAGCTTTCCGGCGTATTCCTTGGCCACTTCGTCAAGAATCGGCGAGATCATCTTGCAGGGGCCACACCAGTCTGCCCAGTAATCCACCAGCACGGGCACGCCGGCCTGCAGGACTTCCTGTTCGAAAGAATCGTCGGATATGTAATGAACATGCTCGCTCATCGGTGAGGCTCCTATTGAAGAATACGGGTGGCCGGACGCGGCCTGGAAAGTTTGGGAATGTGGTAATGCTGGAAAATTCGGATTTGTGCCGATATCCTACATCAAAATTGCCGTCTGCAAGCAACCGGCGCTTTTCTCAATAATCTGGGTGAATCTCGAATGACTTATGTTGTAGCCGAAGCCTGTATCAAGTGCAAATACACCGATTGCGTCGATGTGTGTCCGGTGGACTGCTTTCATGAGGGCCCCAATTTCCTCGTGATCGACCCTGAAGAATGCATCGACTGCACGCTCTGTGTCGCCGAATGCCCGGTCGAGGCCATTTTTGCCGAAGACGATGTGCCCGACGACCAGCGCGACTACATCGCGCTGAACGCCGAGCTCGCCAAGGGGTGGAAAGTCATCATCGAGCGCAAGGAGCCGCTGCCGGATGCCGACGATTGGGCAGCCGTCAAGGACAAACTCCAGTACTTGGAACGCTGAACCCGGTGGGAATCGCAATGATTCCCCCACAGGATGCCGATCCACTGCGCAGCAACGCCCCGCAAGGACGGCCCGCATCCTATCCGGTGGGCGGCAGTTCATTGCCGCATGCGGTTGCCCGCGCCCTGCTCAACCGCCACACCGACCGCCTTCCCGATCTGTCCGGGCTGACGGTACTCGTCCCCAACCACCGCGCCGGACAGGATTTTGCCCGCGTGCTGGCGCAGGTTGCGGGCTGGCCGGTGCTGGTTCCGCCGCACATCACGCCGCTTAAAAGCTGGGTGCAAACGGTGGCCCGCGCCCCGGCCGAGCCGCAGTCGCATCGGCTTGCGCGACTGCATGGCGTGCTGCGGCACGAAGGCTGGCTTGGAAAAATCGACAAGTGGGGGCTTGCTGACGAATTACTGAAACTGGCGGACGAGCTTTCCGCCGCACGGCTGGGCGGCGACATCGGCTCGCAGATCCGGGCGTTGCAAACCGACGCACTCAATCGTGAAACGGCCCTGATCGAAGCCGTGTGGCAAGCGCTCAACACCAGCGGCCTCGACCCGCAGGGACGCTATGCGCAAGGGCTGGAGACGCTGCTGCAGCACGCCCGGATCGACCCCCGGCCGATTGTTGGCTTCGCGCTGGGCACGCTCACCGCTGTCGAGCAGACGTTTCTCGAGCGCTGGACCGAGCACGCGCCGGTCACCCTGTTCGAACCCGCGGCCGACCCCGCCGACAGCATCGCCTTCACCCTGCAACAGGCATGGCAACAAACCGAACCGCCGCTGCGCGACCGCGCGGCCGCCCTCGCCGCCCGGCATCCCGTTTCGCCCATCGATACGCGCCTGACGCTGTGCCCTGCGCCGCATCTGGAAGCCGAGGCGCGCGCCGTTGCCAGCTGGGTGGCGGATCGGCTGAACGACGGACTGCGCGACCTCGCCCTGATCGCGCTCGACCGCGAAACTGCCCGCCGCGTGCGGGCGCTGCTCGACCGCATGGACGTGCTGGTGGCCGACGAAACCGGCTGGACGCTGTCGACCACCGCTGCCGCCGCCGTGATCGACCGCTGGCTCGAATGCGTGTCAGGCGATTTTCCGCACGTCGAGCTGCTCGACCTGCTGAAATCACCCTTCCTGCTGGGCGACCTCGCCGAACGGCAGGATCAGGTGCTGCAATTCGAACTCGCGCTGCGGCGGCAGGGCGTCGCACAGGGCATGGCCGACATGCTACGGCTGGCCCATGCCCAGTTTGGCGAACTGCCGCCCTGGCTGGCGCTGCTGTTTGGCGCCAAACGGGATTTCGCCCAGACCCGCGCGCCGCTGGCCGTCTGGCTCGCGCGGCTGACCGGCAGCCTCGCCGGCATCCAGGCAACCGACCCGCTGAAAGCCGACGCCGCCGGTGCCAGCGTCCTCGACACGCTCGACGCCCTGCGCCACGACCTGGCCGACGACAGCGAAAAATACAGCTTCGGCGAATGGCGGCGCTGGCTCAACCTGGCGCTCGAATCCGCCAGCTTCATCGACACCCGCGTCGCCAGCCCCCTCGTGCTGACCTCGCTGCCGGCCGCACGCGGACGCGTGTTCGATGCGGTCGCGGTGATCGGCGCCGATGCCCGCCACCTGCCCGCGCGCCCCGCGCCCGGCCTGTTCAGCCAGGCCACCCGCGCCCAGCTCGGCCTGCCCACCGCGGCCGACGAGGCCGAGGCCGCGACCGCCGACCTGATCCACCTGCTGCTGCAGGGGCCCGCGCTCATGAGCTGGCAGGCGTGGAACAACGACGAGCCCAACCCCGCCTCGCCCCTGGTGCTGCGCTTGCAGGCACTGCATCAATCCGCATGGGGCAGCAATCTGCCCGAGCAAACCGGTGGCGAGCCACCCGCCCGGCCCAGCCCGCTGCCCACCGCCAGCGCGCAACCGGCGCCGACCGTCGCCGCCGCCCAGCTTCCTCGCCGTTACTCGCCCACCGCCTACCAGACCCTGCTCGACTGCCCGTACCGCTTCTTCGTCGCCAGCGTGCTTGGCATCCGCGAACTCGACGAAGCCGACGACGCCCTCGACAAGAGCGACTACGGCAACGCTCTGCACCGCATCCTCAAGGCCTTTCACGACAGCGCCCCGCCAGCAGAGCGCGATGCCGCGCTGGCCCGCCTGCGCGACCTGTCCCACGCAGAATTCGCCGCCCTGCCCGCCTACACCGCCACCGCCTGGCGCACCCGCTGGGAAAAAATCCAGCCCGCCTACATCGACGCCTGGCTGGACTGGGTCGCCCAGGGCTGGCGCTACCAGTCCGGCGAAGCCGCGTACGAAGTGCCGTACAGTGTCCCCGGCCTCGGCGACATCACCCTGCACGGCCGCGTCGACCGCGTTGACCAGAAAAATGGCGCGCTCACCGTCATCGACTACAAAACCGGCGCCGCCACGGCGCTCAAGAAAAAACTCAAAGACCCCGCCGAAGCTGTCCAGCTGCCGTTTTACGCCTGGCTTGCTGACGCCGCCGCCGCCTACCTGCCGATCAACGACACCCCCGTCGCCCCACTCGAACTGGACGGCGAAACCGACGTCGACGCCATCAGCCGCCGCCTGCCGGAGCTGCTCGGGGCAATCGCCGCGGGCGAAGTGCTGCGGGCGAATGGGGTGGATGCCGTTTGCCAGTATTGCGAGGCGCGCGGGCTGTGCCGCAAGGGAATGTGGAATCCCGCATAAAAGGTTTGCCAGAAATCCCGCGAAGTAATAACATTGTTTTAACTTCCACAGATTGAACGGAGAGCGATTATGCGCATCAACTTGGTTAAAGTAGGCAACTCAAAAGGGGTCATCATCCCCGCCGCCATCCTCGCCTCGTGCGGCCTGAAAGACGCCGTCGATTTGCAAATCAAAGGCAAAAAACTTGTGATCGCGGCGCTCAAACAACCCCGAGCGGGCTGGTTCGAGGGGTATCAATCCGAAAACGACGCGGCCGTGCTCGATAGCATTCCGGTGGATGAAGGCGACGAAGAATGGGTGTGGTAATACGCGGCGAGGTCTACTGGGTCAATCTCGACCCCACCGTCGGCAGCGAAATCCAGAAAACCCGCCCTTGCCTGATCGTGTCGCCGGACGACATGAACGCCGCCCTGCGGCGCGTCCTCATCGCGCCGCTCACCAGCGGTGGCCAGCCGCTCGGTTGTCGTCCCGTAGTTGAGTTTAAAGGCAAGGCCGCGCGCATCCTGCTGGATCAACTGCGTTCCGTGGACAGGCAGCGCCTGGGCGGCAAGATGGGGAAAATCGATCTGGCGCTTTGGCATCCAGTGTTGCTGGAAATGTTTGCTTGAGGAGGCAGAAATGAGTAGCAGCGGGCTGCTGGACAAAATACCAATTAAAGTTGGCTTTCAATCTTTACTGCCAGGCCGGCGGCCAGACCGTACCGCACCTGCATATTCATCTGATTCCCCATATTCATCTGATTCCCCGCTACCGAGGCAATAAGAAAGCCCCGAGGGGCGGTATGCGCTGGGTACTGCCGGATAGGGCGAAATGCTAGGCATGACGCATGATTGATGTATCAAAACCCGACGCACGTAGATTATTGAGATCGAGCACTATTGATGGAATTCGATGATGGCCTCTATGACCAAGTTATATCTGAAGCTCAGTGGTATGCACTGGCAAAAACAACTGATGAGAATGGCCGCACGCTAGAGCCTCTTTCACCAGAAGACATTCCCGAGCGATTGGCTGATGTATTAGCGCGCCAGTTAGCTCAGGTACTTGACGATCTTGAAGGGGATGGGCAGGACAAGCTCCAACGGCAACTAGAACTGGTCAATTCCATCCTGATAGATGTTCGCCACCGTCTCGGAAATGCGGGCCATCAAATCGACATCCTGTCGGCCCCGCTTCAACTGCTCAGTGCCATTCACCGTCATAGTCCGCCGCCCATACTGCCCGATACAGGCCTGGCTTTTCCTTGGCTTTTTACAGCGGGCAAGGGTTCTCCATCACTGTTGACTGAATTGCGCCGCGAGCTTGCTGCTTGCGATCAGGTAGACATCCTGGTCAGTTTCATAACCCACTCCGGGGTGCGCAAGTTGCTCGATATTCTGCAATCGGCGACTGCCCTAGGTGCTGATGGACAGCCACGGACCCGGTTGCGCGTATTGACCACCACCTACACGGGCGCCACGGAAATACAGGCTTTGGACGAATTGGCCAAATTGCCGGGCTGCGAAATCAAAATTTCTCTGGATGGCCGCCGGACTCGGCTGCATGCCAAGGCCTGGCTGTTCCAGCGCAAGACCGGCTTCGGCTCGGCCTATGTGGGGAGCGCCAACCTGTCCGGTGCCGCCTTGATGGGCGGGCTTGAATGGACGGTGAAATTCACGCAACGTGGACAGCCCGGCCTGTTCGAGAGGGCCAAGGCGCATTTCGAAACCCTCTGGGACGACAACGAATTCCAGGCCTACGACCCCGCCAATCCCAGCCACCGATCTGCCCTGAAAGAGGCCCTGCAGAGGGAGTCCGGCGATGACATTGTGGCGCGGCCGACCTTTTTCGATCTTCAGCCCAAGGCATATCAACAGGAGATGCTCGATCAACTCCAGATCGAGCGGGAACATGAGCGCTGCCGCAATCTGGTCGTGGCCGCCACCGGCACTGGTAAGACGGTAGTGGCAGCGTTCGACTATCGAAGAACCAGTGAATTGGAAGGCGGAAGGCCGCGGCTGCTTTTTGTGGCACACCGGGAAGAAATTCTGAAACAAGCCTTGCGCACCTACCGTGAGGTGTTGCGCGACCATTCCTTTGGCGAATTGCTGCTGGGCGGGGCCGAACCTGAACGCTTCGATCATGTGTTCGCCACCATTGACAGTATAGTGGCCCGTGACCTAGTTGCACGTTGTGGCACGGGCTACTGGCATACCGTGGTGGTTGATGAATGCCACCGCTTGGCGGCCAACCGATTCCATACCTTTGTAACCACGGTCAGCCCTCGCATCCTGCTGGGCTTAACGGCCACCCCCGAGCGAAGTGACGGCCAACCCATCTTATGCTATTTCGATAACCGCCCCGATGGCACACCGGCTGTCGAACTGCGGCTCTGGCATGCACTCGACCAGCAATTGCTTAGCCCTTTTGAGTATTACGCCTGTGATGATGACACTGATTTTTCCGAGGTGCCGTGGGAACAGCCAGGTGAGTTGGCTGCCATCGATAATTTGGTCACTGGCAATGATGTACGGGCACGTCTTGTTCTCAACGAGTGGCGTCGCTTGGCCGGTAAGCCAACCCATGGCCGCACTTTAGTTTTCTGTGTTTCAGTGGCGCATGCGGAGTACATGACCGGGGTGCTGATTAAGGCGGGCATTAAAGCGCTTTGTGTTGTCGGCAACACACCCCAGGACGAGCGAAGGCGTGCCCCAGAGCGGCTGGCAAGAGGTGAGGTTGCAGCCTTGGTGACTTGCGACCTGTACAACGAGGGGGTGGACCTACCACTGGCGGATACCTTGTTGTTGCTTCGTCCCACACAGAGCCCTGTATTGTTCCAGCAGCAAATTGGTCGGGGCTTGCGTTTAGCCAAGGACAAGGAAAGCTGTCTAATCTTAGATTTTGTCGGTCGTCATAGAGAAGAATTTCGTTTTGACCGTCTACTTTCCTCAATAACAGGACTCTCTCGGGGGCAATTGATTGACGCGGTTGACAAGGGATTTGGTGCCTTGCCACCTGGCTGCCATATCCACCTGCAACGTCAGGCCCGAGATCAAATACTGAGTAGCTTGAGAAGATTGGTTCAGCAAAATTGGCGTCGGCTGCGTACAGAACTGCAAACGTATGTGACCCTGCGGGGGCGAAGCAAGGTTCGCTTGGCCACCTTCCTGCGCGAGCAAGCCATTGAACTGGAAGACCTATATCGTAGCAATGGTCGGTCCGGCTGGACTAATCTGAAACGGGACGCTGGTGTGTTGATCGCCGCGGCGGGACCGGAAGATGACTATTTTGGCCGCCGCTTCGGCAACCTACTGCACTTGGATGACTCAGAGCGCATTGATTTGCTGCACAAGGTTGGAGAGCCGGGCGCTGTGTATCTTCCAAGCAATGAGCGCGAGTGCCGACTTCTTCAGATGCTGGCGTATCAGGTAGATGGCCAACACCACCAGTGCGGAACAGGAGCGGATTTTCTGCAACGCCTGCTTGCCCATCCCGATCACCGAACCGAACTGGCAGAACTCGGAGAAGTCCTGCAGGCCAGAAACACTTTGCATTATCGTCCGATACCCGGCCTGGAAGATGCGCCTTTGTGTCTACATGGGGCTTATGGCATTCGCGAAATCCTTACCGCACTGGGATGGTTAACAGCCGAGCGACGCACGCCCTTCCAGGCTGGCGTTCTGGCCTTGCATGACCGCAAGACCGAACTGCTCTTCGTAACTCTTGATAAGCGAGAGGGCTTCCACGAGCGCATCACCTATCGCGATTACGCTATCAGCGCTGAACGCTTCCATTGGCAATCTCAAAACAGCGCTAGTCCGAATACTGCGGCAGGGCGTCGATATTTGCAGAGTCCGGGCAATGGGTGGAGCTTTCAACTATTCGTGCGCCGCTCGAAAGGGGACGCTTATCGGGGCTGTGGGCCAGTTACATTGGAGCGTTCGGAAGGTGAGCGTCCAATGACTGTTTACTGGACGTTGGTTGTACCTTTACCTGTACGACTTTTCCAGGAATTCAGCATCCTCCGCGGTGAGTAATCATGATCGCGAGGCCCGGGATAACCTGCTGCGTGCTTGTGACCCGCGGCGCGAAGACATGTAGGTTGTTACCACCATGCATCTTTACCAACACCCCGGGTATTGGCAAGGCTGTATGGTCTGCCAGCGTATACCGAAAAACACACTGGAATAACAGATTGGCTAGACCAAAAGTATCTGCGGCCAACAGACCTGCACCATGACCGCCCCTCTCGACACCGCAACCACCCTTTTCACCCCGCCCACTCGGCGGTGGTGGAAGTCTGCGTCGGGGCAAGCCCAGGCTGCTGGTTTCACCGGCTGGCTTGCCTATTCAGACAACCCGGACGCGATAACCATTTGATTGATAATGAACAATCTGCTAATGTTTGATTAACGTTATTTAATAACAGCTAATTGGACAGATTAGGCGTTCCCATAAATGGCTATTCGAAAACCCTTTGAAATCCCCTTGCGCGAGGTGCAAAAGCGCATGGCGCTGGAAAACCCGTGGTGGGTGGCGGGAGCGGGCATCGACTCCGAGCGGCGGGGCTGGCCGCAACGCGCCTATTTCGGGCCGTTTGTCCGGCTGGTGCGGGAAGTGGCGGTTCACCGCGCGGTGGTGCTGATCGGGCCGCGCAGGGTGGGCAAGACGGTGATGCTGGCGCAGGCGGTGCAGGCCTTGCTGGACGAGGGCCTGGGTGACGGGGGCGTGGCGGGGATCGACATCCTGCAGCTGTCGCTGGATACGCCGCTGTATTCCGGGCGCTCGCTGGAAAGCCTGGTGCGCACGTTTATCGATCTGCACCGGCACGATCCGGCACGACGTCTATGGGTATTTTTCGACGAAATCCAGTATGTGAAGGACTGGGAAGTTCACCTGAAATCGCTGGTGGACACGTTCCGCCAGATTCGTTTTGTGGCGAGCGGTTCGGCGGCGGCGGCATTGCGGATGAAAAGCCGTGAATCAGGCGCGGGCAGGTTTACCGATTTCATGCTGCCGCCGCTGACGTTTGCCGAATACCTGCAATTCGCCGGGCGCGAGGATGCGCTGATTATCGAGTCGCAGGGCGACGGCGCATTGCCCCAGTATCGCGCCACGTCGATTGAGGAGCTGAACCGGGAATTCATCCATTATCTGAACTTCGGCGGCTTTCCTGAGGCGGTGATGAATCCGGCGGTGCGCGCGAATCCGTCGCGTTTTCTGCGCGAGGACATTGTCGAGAAGGTGCTACTGAAGGACTTGCCCAGCCTGTACGGCATCAGCGATACGCAGGAACTGAACCGTTTTTTCAACGTGCTGGCCTACAACACGGGCGATGAGGTCAGTCCGGAAAACCTGTCGCGGGATACGGGCATAGGCCGCGCCCGGCTGATGGATTATCTGGAATACCTGGAAGCCTCCTTTCTCATCAAGCGCATGCACCGGCTGGACAACAATGCCCGGCGGATGAAGCGCGCCCGCACCTTCAAGGTGTACCTCACCAACCCCTCGATACGCGCCGCGCTGTTTGGGTATGTCGATGCGCACGACGAGGCCATCGGATCGCTGGCGGAAACGGCGGTGTTCAGCCAGTGGCTGCACAGCACCCGCACCATCGAGTCGCTGCACTACGCCCGCTGGAAGCAGGGACGCAGCGATCTGGAAGTTGATCTGGTGTCACTCGACCCGCGCACCCAGAAGCCGCGATTTGCGGTTGAAATAAAATGGAGTGACGCGTGTTCCAGCGACTGGAGCCTGCTGCGTGGCATCCGCGCGCTGGCAACCGAACACGCGCTGGCGCGCCCCCCGGTCGTTACCACGCTGACCGCTTCAGGCATGGGTGAAGAAAACGGTGTCCGCATCGAGTTCATTCCAACCAGCCTTCACTGCTACACCATTGCGCGCAACGTGCTGCGTATGGAAGTGTAAGACGACAAGCGCATGACCCTCCCCCTCGACACGGCCACCGCCCTTTCCTCCGCCCGCTCGGCGGTGGTGGAAGCCTGCGCCGGCAGCGGCAAGACCTGGCTGCTGGTGTCGCGCATGATCCGGCTGTTGCTGGCAGGGGCGGCGCCGTCGGAGCTGCTGGCGATCACCTTCACGCGCAAGGCGGCGCAGGAGATGACCGACCGCCTGCATGACTGGCTGCGGGTGTTGGCGCTGGCGGACGACGCGACGGTACGCGTGTTTTTGCGCGAACGCGCAGTACCGGATAACGAGATCGATGCACTGCTGCCGCGCGCGCGCGGACTACTGGAAACGGTGTTGACGGCGCAGCCGGGACCGACGGTGACGACTTTTCACGGCTGGTTTCTCGATCTGCTGAAGCGCGCGCCGCTGGAAGCGGGGTTGCCGTGGGGCGCGCCGCTGCTGGAGCGCGAGAAACAGTTGCAAAACGAGGTGCGCGACGCGTTGCTGGCACGATGGGCTGCGGCAGGATCGCCGCGTAGCGGCGGGGTGCCCGCCGGCATGCCCCTTGCGGGTGCGGCAAAATCTGAAACAGCTGAAGGCGTGGCTTTACTGGCACTACTCACCGAGTTGGGCGAGCACAGTCTGCGCGCATTGCTGACGCATTTTGTGCAGGCGCGGGCGGAATGGTGGGCCTACACCGATGGCCAGCCCGACCCGGTGGCGTTTGCGCTGGCGCAACTGCGGCCCGGCCTGGTCGAAGACCTCGACACCGACCCAGTGGCGGCGTTCTGGGCCGACGACTTGATGCTGGCGCGGGTGAAGCGGGTGGCCTTTGCGCTGGAAAAGGGTGGCAAGAGCGAACAGGCGCGCGCGCCCGAAATCCAGCGCAGCCTGAGTCTGGCCCCTGACGACGCGCACGCCGCGCTGATGAAGTATCTGATGACGGCGGGCCAGCGGCGCAAGAAGCAGGCGACGAAGGAACTGGAAAAGGCGCTCGGCGCCGAGCGCGACACCTATCTGCGCGATCTCGACGCGCTGGAAACCGCGCTCGAAACCATCACCGCGATCCAGACCGACATCCGCATCTGGCAACTCAACCGCCACGGGCTGTTGCTTGGCCACGCGCTGGTGCAGGGCTATCAGGATGCCAAGGCGCAGCAGGGGGTGATCGATTTTAATGATGCCGAATGGCTGGCCTGCCGCCTGTTGCAAAGCGAAGAGCACGCGCCGGGGCTGGCGCTGAAGCTGGACGCGCGCTATCGGCATCTGCTGCTGGACGAATTTCAGGACACCAACCCGCTGCAATGGCAGGCGCTTTCCACCTGGCTGGCCGAGGCGCGGGCGGCCGACAGCGACATGACGGTGTTCATGGTGGGCGATCCGAAGCAGGCGATTTATCGCTTCCGGCGCGGCGAGGCGCGGGTGTTCACCGCAGCGGCGGACTTTCTGCAGACCCATTTCGGGGCCGCCTGTTTCAGCAACGACATGACGCGGCGGCTGTCGCCCGCGGTGGTGCAGGCGATCAATCCGGTCTTCGCGGCCATCGACGGCTTTGCCCCGCACACTCACGCGCCAGAAAACGCAACCCGCCCCGGTGCGGTGCGCTGTCTGCCGATCACGCTGGACAAGACCGAAGCCACGCCCGGGCCTGCCCTGCTGCGCAACCCGCTCACCACCCCCTTGCCCGAAGCCGACGACAAGACGGTACATGTCGAAGCGCAGACCTTTGCCCGCGTGTTGCGCGACGAGGTGTTGGGACGCTGGGCGGTGGTGGACAAGCACACACAGGCCAGCCGTCCCGCACGCCCCGGCGACGTGATGGCGCTGGTGAGAAAGCGCACCCACCTGCATCTGTACGAACGCGCGCTGGAAGCAGCGGGCATTCCCTTCATCACATCGCGGCGCGGCGGCCTGCTGCATGCGCTGGAAGCGCAGGACGTGATCGCGCTGCTGGAAACGCTGTTGCTGCCGCACGCCGACCTGAAACTGGCGCATACGCTCAAAAGCCCGGTTTTCGGCTGCAGCGACGCCGACCTGCTGGCCGTGTTTGCGCCGTCATCGTCCAGCCCCGCACGCGGCTGGGAGCGGCTGAGCACGCTGGCCGGGCAGCCCAATTGCCCGGCCACGCTGGCCCGTGCCGCGCACCTGCTCACCGGCTGGCGCAGCCACATCGGCCTGCTGCCAGTACACGACCTGCTCGACCGCATCTATTTCGAAGGCGATCTGGAAGCGCGTTACGCCGCCGCCGCGCCTGCCGCGATGCGCCCGCAGATCGCCGCCAACCTGCGTGCCTTCATGCAACTGGCGCTGACACAGGATGCGGGCCGTTATCCCACATTGGCGGGCTTCATCCGCGAGCTGGCGTCGCTCACCGACGACGCCGACACCGCGCCCGGCGAGGGGCTCGCGTCTGACGGCGAAAACGCGGTGCGGCTGCTGACCATTCACGGCGCCAAGGGGCTGGAAGCACCGATCGTCTGGCTGCTGGGCGGCAGCGACCACGCGCGCGGCGACAGTTATAGCGTGCTGGCGCCGTGGCCGCCCGACGCCCTCCGACCGATCCACTTCTCGTTGGTCGGCAAACAGGACGACCGCGGGGCCTGGCGCGAGCCCTGGTTTGCCGAAGAGGCCGAGCTGGTCCAGCGCGAGTCCGACAACCTGTTGTATGTGGCGCTCACCCGCGCCGAGCAGGGCTTGATCGTGAGCGGCGCAGTGGACAAACACGCCTGGCTGCAGCGGGTCGACGCGGCCTGGAAAGGCTTGAACCTGGCGGCCGACCTGCCGCCGGCAACCGCAACCGATGCGCCGCCCGCCGCGTCAACGCCGTCGCGCATGTCCGCCCCGGCCATCGGGCAACGACTGACCCCGGCGCCCGCCCAGCCTGCCGCAGCCCGCGGCGAACTGTTCCATGCCTGCCTCGATCAGCTTGCCCCGTCGAATGCGCGCGCGCCGTGCGACCTGCCCGCGCTGGCATCGCGCCTGGGCGTGGCGGACGAACTGACACGCGTCGAGGCCGATGCCCGCGCCCTGCTGGCCCAACCGCACCTGGCGCGCTTTTTCGACCCGGCGCAGTACCGGCACGCCGTCAACGAACTGGCCTTGATGGACGCCAGCGGGCGCGTGCAGCGGCTCGACCGCGTGGTGGCGTTCGACGATGCAGTGTGGCTGATCGACTACAAGACCGGCGACGACAGTCTCGCGCTGTCGGACGCGCAGCTGGCCGAGCGGCACCGTCCCCAGCTGAGGGGCTACCGGACCCTGCTGGCGGAACTGTATCCCGACCAGCCCGTGCACACCGCGCTGCTGCTGGCCGATGGCCGCCTTGTCGCGCTCGACACAATGTAAAAATCGTATCGCGAGCATCCATTCGACTGGGGAGTTGCCACACTACAGACTGGGTTTAATTACGGAGAACCATCATGCGCACCCTTTTGCTATTCCCCCTTGCCGCCCTGCTCACCGGCTGCATTTCCTTCAGTTCCAGCGAGTCGCCCAGCGCGCCCGATTACGTGGCGTTCTGTCAGGAGAAAGAGGCGCAATGCAAGGAAATCTGCAGCGATGTTGGCGTGCAGTCATTTTCTTGCAAGGCCGCGCCGCGCGAAGGCCTTGAATACCAGTGCCAATGCAAGAAACCAGGGCGATCTCTTTGAGCAAGCCGTATTCCGAATCCTGCGCGCAAAACCGCACGCCGATTCTGTCCGTGCTGCGCGAGGCCTTTGCCGACCGCAGCTACGTCCTGGAAATCGGCAGCGGCACCGGCCAGCACGCGGTGTACTTCGGCGCCGAACTGCCCCACCTGAAGTGGCAAACAGCCGACGTCCCGTTGCATCACCCCGGCATCCGGCAATGGCTGGACGCAGCGGCGCTGCCCAATGTGCTGCCGCCGGTCGCGCTCGACGTGAACCAGACAGGCTGGCACAGCGGCCGCTACGATGCGGTTTTTTCAGCCAATACCCTGCACATCATGAGCTGGCCCGAAGTGGCGCATTTCTTCGACGGCGTCGGCGCCGTGCTGGCGCCCGGCGGCGTGCTGGCCGTTTATGGCCCGTTCAACCGCAACGGCGCATTCACCTCGGAAAGCAACGCGCGCTTCGATGCCTGGCTGAAATCGCGTGACCCGGCTTCCGGGGTGCGCGATTTTGAAGCGGTGGATGCCCTCGCGCGCGCGCAGGGGCTGACGCTGCAGCGGGATGTCGCCATGCCGGCGAACAACTGCACGCTGGTGTGGCGGCGACATTCGTGAATCCGGCTTTGCCTTGGAGCTGGCTTTGCTATAACAAAAACATCGTGGTGCTGGGGAAGGCTCATGCGCATTGCCGAACTGATCCAACGCTGGGGCAAGGGTGGGCATGCCCGCACCTCCGTGCGTGCTTACACTGCCCATCTGCCGTTACGCGATGCCGCGCGCATCGAAGCCCTCCGCGTCATGTATCCCGGCCGCAGCGATTCCGAGCTGATGGCCGACCTGATCCGCGCCGCGCTCGACGAGCTTGAAGTCGCCATGCCCTACGTTCCCGGCAACCGCATCATCGCCGAGGACGACTACGGCGACCCGATTTACGAAGATCTCGGTCCCACGCCCCAGTTTTACTCGCTGTCGCACGAAATTCTGCGCAAGCTGGCCATGGTGCCGGCCGGCAAATAGCTGTCGGGTTAATTTACATTCCACACCCTTATCGGCCGGGGCGATACGCTTATTGCCTTGTTTTGACAGCGGTTCTTCTTTTGGCACGATGATTGCTTTTCGTCTGGAAAAACGATTCGAATGACGGAGAACACCATGTATCTCGCACCGGCCCTGCTTTTTGCGGCGTTTGCCAGCCTGTTTTATGTCCCGGGCTTTCTGGACATGCCGCTGGCCATCGTCACGTCGCGCCTGCTCATTTCGCAATTGCTGTTTTGCGTGTTTTCCCTCATCGCACTGGCCGCACTGGCGCACTCGATCGAGCGCGACCCGCTGTGGCCATGGCGGCCTGAATTTCGCCGCGCCATGAGCCGTCTGTGGGGGCGCGCGCACTGATCCTGCCGCCCTTTTGCCGCAGGCGGGCATAAAATGACGGCTTTCCGTCCCGCGAAACCGTCATGCCCGTCCATCTTTCCGCCCCCGATCCTGCTTCCCTGCTGCCCGTTGCCGGCGTCCGTCTGGGCATCGCGTCCGCCGGCATCAAAAAACCCGGCCGCCGCGATATCACCCTGATCGAACTGGTCGCCGGCAGCCAGGTCGCCGGGGTGTTCACGCAAAACCGCTTCTGCGCCGCCCCGGTCGTCGTGTGCAAACAGCATCTGGCGCAGGGTGGCATTCGCGCGCTGCTGATCAACACCGGCAACGCCAACGCCGGCACCGGCGAGGAAGGCCTCGCGCGGGCCCGGCAAACCTGCGTGGCTCTCGCCGGCATCGTGGGTTGCACCGCTGAACAGGTGCTGCCGTTTTCCACCGGTGTCATTCTGGAGCCGCTGCCGGTCGACAAAATCCTGCCTGCACTGCCGGCCGCACAGGCCGACCTCGCGCCCAGCCACTGGTCGGACGCGGCGCACGCGATCATGACCACCGACATCGTCGCCAAGGGAGCCTCGCGCCAGGCTGTCGTGGGCGGAAAAACGATCACGGTGACCGGCATCGCCAAGGGCTCGGGCATGATTCACCCCAACATGGCGACCATGCTCGGCTTCATGGCCACCGACGCGGCCATCGCGCCCGCGCTGATGCAGCAGCTGGTGAGGGAGGTGGCCGATGTGTCGTTCAACTGCGTCACGGTGGATGGCGACACCTCGACCAACGACAGTTTCATCCTGATGGCCACCGGGCTCGCCGGCAACGCCGCCATTGCCGACGCCGCCCACGCCGATTACGCCGCGTTGAAGGCGGTTGTCAGCGCCGTCGCGGTCGAGCTTGCGCAGGCGATGGCGCGCGACGGCGAAGGCGCGACCAAGTTCATCACCGTGCAGGTCGAGGGCGGCCACAATCACGCCGAATGTAAGCAGATCGCCTATGCGATTGCGCGTTCGCCGCTGGTCAAAACCGCATTCTTCGCCTCCGACCCCAACCTCGGACGCATCCTCGCCGCGATCGGCTACGCCGGCGTGAGCGACCTCGACGTCAACAGCCTGCAGGTCTATCTGGGCGACGTGCTGGTCGCCGAAAAGGGCGGGCGGGCGGGCAGCTACACTGAGGCGCAGGGCGCGGCGGTCATGAAAGAAGCCGACATCACCGTACGCGTCGTGCTCAATCGAGGCGACGTGTCCGCCACGGTGTGGACCTGCGATTTTTCCTACGATTACGTGAAGATCAATGCCGAATACCGCACTTGAACAGACACTGGAACGCCTGCTGGAGCGGTTCGACGCGCGCCTCGACGCGCCCGCCGCGCCCGACTGGAAAACCGTGCGCGCGGCGCGCTGGTCGGCGCAGACAAACGGACTGAAGCCCATTCTGCACCCCCAGCGGGTGGCGCTGAAGGACCTGCTGGCGATCGACGCGCAAAAACAGCGGATCGACGCCAACACGCGCCAGTTCGTCGCTGGCAAGCCTGCCAACAATGTGCTGCTTACCGGCGCACGCGGGTGCGGCAAGTCTTCGCTGGTGAAAGCGGTGCACGCCAGATATGCGCCGAAAGGGCTGCGGTTGATCGAGGTGGACAAGGCCGGGTTGCCCAGCCTGCCTGACCTGTTCGACCTGCTGGCGGACGCGGATTACCGCTTCATTGTCTTCATCGACGATCTCACCTTTGCCGAGCACGAGGCCGGCTACGCCAGTCTGAAGGCCGCACTCGACGGTTCGCTGGCCGGACCATCGGACAACGTGCTGATCTACGCGACCAGCAACCGCCGCCACTTGATGCCGGAATTCATGGCGGAGAACCTGGAGACGAAGCATCTGGGCGGCGAAGTGCATCCGGGCGAGGCAACCGAGGAAAAGGTTTCGCTGTCCGACCGTTTCGGGCTGTGGGTGTCGTTTCACGGCATGGACCAGGACACCTATCTCGCCATCGCACGCCACTGGGCCAGCGCCCTGGGCGCCCCGGCCGACGACAGCTTCGAGCGCGCCGCCCTGCAGTGGTCGCTCGGCCGCGGCGCGCGCAATGGCCGGGTGGCATGGCAATTCGCGCGGGACTGGGCGGGCAGTCGATGAGCCCGTCGGCCATCATCGAGGTCGTCGCGGCGGTGCTGATTCAGCCGGATGGCCGGGTGCTGCTGGCCCGACGCCCGGAAGGCAAGGTCTACGCAGGTTATTGGGAATTTCCCGGCGGCAAGGTGGAAGCGGGCGAATCGCTCGAAACGGCACTGGCGCGCGAACTGCACGAAGAGCTGGGGATCGTCGTCACCCGCGCACACCGCTGGATTACGCGGGTGTTCGACTACCCGCACGCCACCGTGCGACTGAATTTCTTTCGGGTGTTCGACTGGCAGGGCGAACCGCATCCGCACGAGGGGCAGGTTTTTTCCTGGCAACAGCCCGACGCGGTCGAAGTGATGCCGCTGCTGCCGGCCAATTTCCCGGTTCTGAAGGCCTTGTCCCTGCCGCCGGTGCTGGGCATCACACACGCCGAATCGCTTGGCGTGGACAGCTTTCTGGCGCGGCTGGACGTGGCGCTGCACCACGGCCTGCGGCTGATCCAGCTGCGCGACAAGACGCTGCCGGAAGAAGATCGCCTGCAGTTGGCGCGCGAGACCGTGCGCCGGGCCCGCCCGCATGGCGCGCGGGTGCTGGTCAACGGCAGCCTGGCGCTGGCGCGCGCGGCCGGGGCCGACGGCATCCATCTCGACTCGACCGCCGCCGCCGCGCTGAAGACACGCCCCGATTGCGCGTGGGTGGGCGTGTCGTGCCACACCGCCGCCGAGCTCGCGCATGCGGCGGCGATCGACGCTGATTTTGCGCTGCTGTCGCCGGTGTTGCCGACACAGACGCATCCGGGTGCAGCCACGCTGGGCTGGACGGTCTTTTCAGACCTGGCTGCCGGCAGCCCGATTCCGGTCTACGGCCTGGGCGGGCTGGGGCGCGACGACGTGGCGCTGGCACAGGCGCACGGCGCGCACGGCGTGGCCTTGCTGCGGGGTGCATGGACATGAAACAGATCGCCATCCCCCTGGTGCTGATCCTGGCGCTGGTGGCCATTGCGGTGGCCGGTTACTGGTTGAAGCGCCCTGCCGGCGCGCAGGAAGTCGCCTGCGCGGACCCACTTGCCGGTTGCACGTTCACCCATCGAGGCGCGGCCGCGAGCGTGCGCTTTTCGGTCCAGCCTGCGCCACTGGAGGCATTCGAAATCCGGGCCGCTGCCCCGGGCGTCTCCCGCTTGAGCGCCGAATTTCAGATGGTGGGCATGGACATGGGATTTAACCGGTATGACCTGCGCCCCACGCCTGACGGCGCATTTGCCACCCAGGTGACGCTGCCGGCGTGTGTCAGCGGACGTCGCGACTGGATCCTGTACCTCGACCTGGACGGCGTGCGCTACGCGCTGCCCTTCAGTACCGATTAAAATTGCCGTTCATGCAAGCGTCATATTCAGCGCATACAATGATAAAGGACACTCCCGAGAGATCACCCCGATGCTAAGCGAACATACCTACAAGCAATTTGACGCCGAAATGGAGGCCATTCGCGCCAGCGTCCTGAAAATGGGCGGCCTGGTCGAGGCGCAGATCACCCAGGCCGTCGAGGCGCTGGTCAACGGCGACCTCGAACTGGCCGATCAGGTCGACGCCAACGACCATACCGTGAATGCGCTGGAAGTGGCCATCGACGAGGACTGCACCCACATCATCGCGCGCCGCCAGCCGACTGCGTCCGACCTGCGCATCGTGATGATGGTGGTGAAAACCATCACCGATCTGGAGCGCATCGGCGACGAGGCCGCAAAAATCGCGCGCATGGCCCGCCTGATCCACCAATCGGAGCGCATCAGCCTGCCGCGCTTCCGGGAGGTCAAGTACATGGCCGATCTGGTGCTCGACATGCTGCGCAAGGCGCTTGACAGCTTTGCCCGGCAGGACGCCACCGTGGCGGTCGAAATCGCGCGACAGGATCAATCGGTGGACGAGGAATTCCGCCTCAACCTGCGCCACCTCATCACCTTCATGATGGAAGACCCGCGCACCATCTCGGTGTTCATCGACATCCTGTTCGTCACCAAGGCGATCGAACGAATGGGCGACCATGCCAAGAACATGTCGGAATACGTGGTCTACATGGTGAAAGGCAAGGATGTGCGCCACACCTCGCTGGAAGAAATCGAAAAAGAGGTGCTGTAAGCCCCTTCCGCATCACGTGAAAAGGGCTCCCGCGGGAGCCCTTTTCACGTGATGCGGCCCGCTTACTTGCTGGGTGGCACGTAGCCTGCGGCGGCGTCCACATTGCCCCCGCTGAAGAAATACCGGTCCATCTGTTCCATCAGATAGCTGCGGGCCTGCGGGTCCGCCAGGTTGAGCCGGTTTTCGTTGATCAGCATGGTCTGGTGGCGCTGCCAGCCAGCCCAGGCTTCTTTCGACACGTTCTCGAAAATTTTCTTGCCCATTTCGCCCGGCACCGGCTGGAAGGCCAGCCCCTCGGCTTCGCGTCCGAGTCGTACACAATTCACCATCCGCGTCATTTTCTGCTCCTGAATACATTAATCACTGAATTTTAACCCAAGCGGCGTGTCGGGCAGCGCGGCCTCGATGCGCCGCACGAATACGCCCATTTCCCTGGCCGCCTGCTTGTCGCCGCGCGCCTCCGCCACCTCGATGCCCTGACGGTACGCGGCCAGCGCGTCGGGCAGGGCGCCCGAATCCGCCAGCGCGCGGCCCAGCAGTTTCCACGCCGCCGAATAGGCCGGATCGTGCTCGACCGCCCGGCGCAGGTGTTCGGCGGCCTTTGCGGGGTCGCCGTGCTTGAGGTGTTCGCTGCCAAGGGAAAACCGCAACAGCGCATTGTCGCGCCCCTGTGCCAGCATGGATTCGAGGTCTGCGATCGAGGGCATTATTTTTTCCAGAACACCGGGGTCAACACCACCAGCAGGGTAAAAAACTCTAGCCGCCCCAGCAACATGGCAAAGCTGCACACCCATGTCTGGAAATCGTTCAATACGGCGTAGGTGCTGGCGGGGCCGACCTGGCCCAGCCCGGGGCCGGTGTTGTTGACCATCGCCACGACGGCTGTAAAAGCCGTGAAGATATCGAGTCCGGACGCCGACAGCACAAACGACAGCACCACGATGGAGGCGACGTAGATGAACATGAACGCCAGCACGGCGAAGATGATCTTGTTGGGCACCGCCTGCTTCCCCAGCTTGGTGTGGACTTCCGCCCGCGGGTGGATCAGCTTGACCAGTTCGCGGTAGACCTGCTTGTAGAGCAGCATGGCCCGCAGCATCTTGATGCCGCCGCCGGTGGACCCGGAGCTGGCGATGAAGCTCGACAGAAACAGCATCCACAACGGCGCGAAATAGGGCCAGACGTTATAGTCAGTGTTGGAAAAGCCGAGCGTGGTGGCCACGGAAACGGTATTGAACGCCGCGAAGCGCAATGCCTCAGGGAAATCGAGATAAAACCCCTTGTGCAGCAGATAGAACGTCAGCCCGAGCACGCTGATGCCCAGCACGGCAAAGTACCAGCGGATTTCGGTGTCGAAGCGGTAGGTCAGCAGGCTGCGCGTGCGAAACGCCATGAAATGGGTGGAAAAGCTGATGCCGGCGATCAGCGCAAACACCATCACGATCGACTCGAGCAGCACCGAATCGAAGAACGCCATGCTGGCATCGTGCGACGACATGCCGCCGAGCGCCATCACGCTGAAGCCGTGCACCACCGCATCGATCCAGCTCATGCCGCCCGCCCACAGGGCCAGCATGCAAATCACCGTGATCAGCGCATACACCTGCCACAAGCCCTTGGCGGTTTCCGCCATGCGCGGCGTAAGCTTGCTGTCCTTCATTGGCGTCGGCGTTTCGGCCTTGAACAGTTGCCGGCCGCCCACGCCGAGCATCGGCAGCACGGCAACGACCAGCACGATCACGCCCATGCCGCCGATCCAGTGCATTTGGGTGCGCCAGATATTGATCGACGGCGGCAGGTCGTCGAGCCCGGTCAGCACCGTGCCGCCGGTGGCCGTCAGCCCGGACACCGCCTCGAAATAGGCATCGGTGAAACTGAGGTCCGGCAGGTACACCAGCAGCGGGATCGTCGAAAACAGCGGCAGCACGGTCCAGATCAACACCACCAGCAGAAAGCCGTCGCGGGTTTGCAGTTCGCGCTTGCTGTGGCGCGTCAGCAGCCAGAAGACGAAGCCGGAAAAGAAAGTGATCAGGAAGGCCTCGTCGTATGCCCGCAGCGCACCATCATCCAAAGCAAAGGCGATGCCCAGCGGCAGCAGAAAGGCGAATGCAAACAGCATCAGCACTTTTGACAGAATATGGACGACAGGCAGGATTTGCGACATTAATTTTTCCGCGAGGCGGGCTTCGACATGACCGCGATGTTACCAGTGCGCGCCATCAGGCCCGCCAGAAGCTGCGGGTGAACAACACAAACACGGTGATCAGTTCAAGACGCCCAAGCAGCATGGTAAAGACCAGCACCCAGGTCTGGAAATTGCTGAGCCCGGCATAATTGCCGGCAGCGCCGACTTCATTGAGTCCGGGGCCCGCATTATTGATACAGGCGATGACCGCGGAAAATGCGCTGACGAAATCGAGCCCGCTCGCCAGCAGCACCAGCGTCATCACCACGATGGTGGCTGCGTACATCATGACGAAGGCCTGGATGGCGAAGGCGGCAGGGTATCGAGCCCGCTCATCACGGTCGCGCCGGTCGTCGTCAGCGCCGACACTGTTTCGAAATAGGCATCGGTAAAACCCATGCCGGGCGCATAAACCAGGAACGGAATCGCAGCAAATGCCGGCAGGCTGGTCCACACCAGCACCACCAGCAGGAATCCGTCGCGCACCTTGAGTTCTCGGCGCCAGCGGCCGCCTGTCAGCCAGAGCACCAGCCCGATGAAAAATGTCAGCGCAAAGGACTCGTCAAATGGAAACAGCGCGGCGTCGTGCGCAATAAAAGCCATCAGCAGCGGCGCCAGCATGGTGAAGGAGAAAATCAGGGTCACCAGACCCAGCACGTGCAGGACAGGCGCAAGACGGTGCATGAAGGCGCTCAGAAAAAGCCGAAGCCGACCTGAAACAGTTTTTCGATCTTGGGAATGATGCGCTTGTTGAGGGCAAACAGGATGAGGTGGTCTTCCGCCTCCATCATCGTGTCATGGTGCGCGATCAACACGTCTTCGCCACGGATGATCGCCGCAATCGCCGACCCCTCGGGCAACTCGACATCGCCGATGCGCCGCCCCACCACCTTGGAGGTTTTCAGGTCGCCGTGGATCACGATTTCGAGCACTTCGGCGGCCCCCCGGCGCAGGCTGAACACCGCGGCCATGTCGCCCCGGCGAATCTTGGACAACAGCGGCCCCACCGTGGCTTGCGCCGGCGAAATGGCGATGTCGATCTCGCCCCCCTGCACCAGGTTGACGTAGGCCGAACGGTTGATCAGCGACATCACGCGATGCGCCCCCATGCGCTTGGCCAGCAGCGCCGACATGATGTTGTCTTCGTCATCATTGGTCAGTGCGCAGAAGACATCCATCGACTCGATGTTTTCCTGCTCGAGGAGGTCCTCGTCGGTGGCATCGCCGTTCAGCACCAGGGTACGGTGCAGCTTTTCGGCCAACTGGTTGCTGACCGACTTGTTGAGCTCGATCAGCTTGACCTCGTAGTCGTTTTCCAGGCGGGCCGCCAGCTGCCGCCCGATATTGCCGCCGCCTGCAATCATCACCCGCTTGACCGGTCGGTCCATGCGCCGCAGTTCCCGCATCACGGAGGGAATATCCTGGCGGCGGGCGATGAAGAACACTTCATCGCCCGGCTCGATAACGGTGATGCCCTGCGGCACGATGCCACGATCACGGCGGTAGATCGCGGCGATCCGGCAATCGACCGTCGGCATGTGGCGGCGAATATCCTGCAGCTCGTGACCGACCAGCGGGCCGCCGTGGTAGGCGCGCACCGCGACCAGACGAACCCTGCCATCGGCAAAGTCGAGCACCTGCAGCGCTTCCGGGTGCTCGATCAAGCGGCGCAGGGTTTCGGTCACCTCCTGCTCGGGGCTGATGAGGTCGTCGACCCCGAAATGCTCCGCAAGAAACCCTTTCTCGAGTTCCAGAAAGTCGGTCGCACGAATTCGGGCGATGCGGGAGGGAATATTGAACAGGGTGGCGGCGAGCCGGCAGGCCACCAGATTGGTTTCGTCGCTCTGGGTCACGGCCACCAGCATGTCGGCGTCGTCGGCCCCCGCCATTTTGAGGATGGACGGATGGGCCGCATGCCCGCGTACCGTCCGCAGGTCAAAACGGTCCTGCAGCAACGCCAGCCGGCCCAGGTCGAGGTCGACAACGGTAATGTCGTTGTTCTCCGCCACCAGGCTCTGTGCCAGATTGAAGCCGACCTGGCCCGCACCAAGGATGATGATTTTCATGCGCCGTTCCTGAGCTTACAAATCTTCGTCCAGTCGCCGCCCGTGCCGGATATTCAGCTGTTTCAGCTTACGATAAAGGTGGGTCCGCTCCAGCCCGGACTTGTCGGCGACCCGGGTCATGCTGCCGCCTTCGGTCTGGATCAGGTGTTCAAAATACATGCGCTCGAATGCATCGCGCGCCTCGCGCAGCGGAATGTCGAGCGAAATACCATGTGCCACCGCGGGCGTCGCCTGCTTCATCGGCGCAAGCACCCGGTTGACGTCGACCGCATCGACTTCACCCGACAGCGCGGTCACCGCAAGGGTCCGCACCACGTTGTTGAGCTGCGGCAAATTGCCCGGCCAGTCGAAATTGCGCAACTGGTTCAAGGCCGGCGTGGTCAGCCGTCGCACCGGACACACGCCTTCTTCAATCATTTGCATCAGCATGAAGTTGGCGATCTCCGGCAGGTCTTCGCGGTGGTCGCGTAGCGGCGGCACCTGAATCGAGAGGCTCGACAGGCGATAAAACAGGCGGTTGTCGAATTCGCCGGCCGCCACCATGGCGTCGAGGCTGCGGCTGCTGGTGCAGACCAGGCGCGCGCTCCCCCCTTCGATACGGTCGAGCACCAGACTCAGGCCTTTTTGTTCGAGCCGCGCCAGGTCGCAGACGTCCGGCAAATACAGCGTACCGTTGCCAAGCGATTCGACCAGGCTCATGGGGTCCGACACCAGGCGCGCGCGGTCCTTGATTTCGACCCAGGGGCTGGCGGGTTGATGCAGAAACTGCGCGCAGATTTCAAAGCCGCTGCCGGGTTCGCCCAGCAACAGGACCGGGGCGGTGTTGCCGGCAATGAGCGTCAGGCGCTTCTTCAATTCGAGAATGTGCTGGCTTTTGCCGAGCGCCGACAGATCCATGCCCGGCGCCCGCCGGGGCACCGCCACCCCACGCTTGATCGCCTTGTTGACCGTGTCGATCAGCTTGGCCAGCGCCACCGGCTTTTCAAGAAAGTCGGCCGCGCCCAGTTTGGTGGCCTCGACCGCGGTATCGATGGTGCCGTGGCCGGACATCATCACCACCGGCATGGTGAGCTGCCCGCCCGCCGCCCACTCCTTCAGCAGGGTGACGCCATCGGTGTCGGGCATCCAGATATCGAGCAGCACCAGATCCGGACGTCTCTGGGCGCGAAAGGCGCGCGCCGCCTCGGCATTTTCGGCCACGTGCACGTCGTATCCCTCGTCGGTGAGAATTTCCGACAGCAATTCACGAATGCCCACTTCGTCGTCCACGACGAGAATATGCCCGCTCACGTGCTCCCTCCGCTTGCCTCAAAAACCGGCAGCGCAATTTGAATTGCCGCACCGCCCGCCTTGAGATTTTCAATGTGTATCTTGCCCTGATGCTCTTCCACAATTTTCTTGACGATAGCCAGTCCCAGACCCGTGCCCTTGGCCTTGGTGGTGGCGTAGGGCTCGAACAAGCGCTTCATCAAATGCTCGGGGAAGCCAGCGCCATTGTCGGACACGGTCATACACACGCCATGGTTGGTGAGGCGTGTGGTGATGTCGACCCGCGGGGCCGGATGGTCGGCCAGCGCATCCTGCGCATTTTGCAACAGATTATGAATCACCTGTCGCAATAATGTGGAGTCTCCGGCAATGCGCGGCAAGTCTGCGCCGAGATTCAAGTGCAAGCCAAGCGCCTTGGGGCTGTACAAGGCCAGCACCTCATGGATCAGCGCATTGAAATCAAGCGCCGCCAGCTTGGCGCGCGGCATTCGCGCATACCCCGCAAATGCATCCACCATGCTTTTCATGGCGGCAACCTGGTTGACGATGGTTTGGGTCGCGCGGGTGAGGAACTCGGCGTCCGCCGGCTGCAGACGGCCGTCAAGCTTGTGGGCAATGCGCTCGGCTGACAGCTGGATCGGGGTGAGCGGATTGCGGATCTCGTGCGCCAGCCTGCGCGCCACTTCGCTCCACGCCGCATTGCGCTCGGCATCGATCAGCTTGGTCACATCGTCGAACACCAGCACATAGCCCCGCTCAACGCCGGGCGGAAGCCGGGTGCCGCGCAGCAGCAGGGACTGGTTGCCGCCGGCGCCCGCATAACCGATCTGCTCCTGCCATTCGCCTTCGTGTTCGGCAAACCTAGCTGCAACGGCCGCGCCAAACGCATGCAATGCCTCGTCCGGCTGCCCCAGTCCGGACAACGGCTGCGTCAGCAGGGCCGACGCCGCCGACCCCAGAATCTGCGCCGCCGCACTGTTCATGGTGCGTGCCCGCAAACCTTCATCGAGCACCACCACGCCGGACGACAGATTGGCCAGCACCCGCTCGAGGAAGGCCTTGGCCTGCTCGGTTTCCTGATGATTGAGCGCCGCCTGCTCGCGGGCTTCGGAGAGCTGGCGCGTCATGCGGTTGAACGACTGGATCAGCACCCCCAGTTCGTCGCGGCTGGATCCCGACGGCATCTGCGAAAAATCGCCCTTGGCGACAGCCCGGGTTCCGCGTGCCAGCGTGCGCAATGGCGCCCCGAGGCGGTCCGAAAACAGATACGCAATGACGAAGGTGATCAGCAAGGCCAGCATCAGCGTGAGGGTGAGCGCCACGCCATAGATGCGCTTCAGCCCCTGTCGCGACACGGCAATCTGCTGATATTCCTGATAGGCCAGCTGAACCGCCTGGGCGTCCCGCTCCAGGTTGAGCGGAACCGGCTGCACCAGTTGAAGCACACGCGTCTCGCTGGCCAGCGAGCTGGTATACACCGGGACGATGACATGCATGATGAGCCCACGCTCGCCAATCGCCTCGATGCGGCTGTAAGGCTGTTGCTGTCTGACCTGCCACAGCACATTGCGGTCGGGCAGCACCGGGAGCAGGGTGCCGCGGTCGCCACCCACGTGGGCCACCACGCCGCCCCGCTCGTCAAACAGGGTCAATTCCTGCACCGCGCTTTGCTCGCGCAGCGTCGACAGACTGGTGATGATGGAGCCCATGCCTTCATCCGACAGGGAAAGCGCCATCCGCTGCGCTTTCTTGTCCAGTTCGCGCAGCAGGTCGTCAAGCGCGGCTTGGCCAAGGTTGACGCCGGAGGCCAGCGCATTGTCCACCCGCACGTCGAACCAGGTTTCGATCGATCGGTTGAGGAAAAACACCGAGGCGCCATACACTACCAGGACCGGCAGCATGGCTACGGCACCGAACATCAGCAACAGCTTGAGCGTAAGCTTGGCGCCGAAGACGCCATGCCGGATGCGTTTCTGCAGCCACCAGAGGCGCCAGCCCAGCAGCAGCAGCAGCGCCATACCCAGCAAGCCGCCTCCGATGAACAGGACCGGTAGGGTGTCCGACAGCATCGCACTGTCGCCGCTGGCATAAAACAGCAGCGACAGCACCACAATACCCACCGCCAGGGTAGCAAAGATGAGGATGCGCATCAGGGCAAGGACGGTACCGTTGGCGGCGGCGCGGCCGGTGCCTCAAACGACCAGTCGAACCAGGGCGTGGTCAGTTCCCATTTGTCGCTGGTGACGGCGCCAATGGAGAGTGGCTTGGGCAGTTGCGCTGTATTGAGCCGCAGACGAAGCCGCGCATCGTAGCGCCGACCCGCTTCGAGCACGCCGCGTTCGAGCACCTGCCAGCCTTCGATCCGCCCCAGGAAAGCGAGCGTTTCTGCAAGAGAAGTGAAGGTTCGAGTGGTATACCCGGACTCCACCACGTAGCGCCGCAGCAGGAGATGGTAATAAATCCGCATCTTGCGCACCGGCTCGGCCACCGTTTCGTCAAACCACCAGTTGCGCGGCCGGGTCAACTCCAGTTCGAGCAGAAAATACAGATTGATGCCCTTGCTGAGCGCGTCTTCCAGTGTCCGGTTAAGCGCGACATTTACCTCCGCATCCAGCGCATAGCCCTGGGAGGTGGCCTGTATCTCCGCCTGCTTGACCATGCTTTTATCGTTAGCCAGCACGCCGCCGGCCACGCCGAACCCGCAGACCAGCAGCAGCACTGCCAGCCAGCGCGACAAAGAGTCAGCGCTTCTGTAACAGGGCGTAGAAAAAACCATCGTGCTCGGCATCGGGCAGCAGCGGCCCCTCAGGCAAAGGTTCAGGAAGCGGAAGTCGGTTGGCGTCCCCTGCGTGGCGCGCCAGAAACGCCCGCACCTGCCCGTCATTTTCTTCATCGAAAACCGAGCAGGTTGCATAAAGCAATGTACCATCCGGCGCCAGCAGCCGCCAGAGCGCTTCCAGCATGACGGCCTGCTGCGCGGCAAACTGCGCGATATCGTCCGGGCGGCGCAGCCATTTGATGTCGGGATTGCGGCGGACCACACCGGACGCGCTACAAGGCACATCGGCAAGAATGCGATCGAACGGCTGGCCGTCCCACCAGGATTCGGGGTGTGCGGCGTCCCCTTCCAGCAGGGTGGCGTCCAGCTGCAGTCGATCGAGGTTTTCCCGCACCCGCGCCAGTCGCGCGGCATCGACATCAAGCGCCGTCAGCGTGACGGCGGCGCGTTCCAGAATATGGCCCGTCTTGCCGCCGGGTGCCGCACAGGCATCCAGCACCCGCTCGCCGGGGTGCGCGTCCAGCAGGCGGGCCGCCCACTGCGCGCCCGCATCCTGCACCGACACCTCGCCCTGCTCGAAGCCGGGCAGGCTGGACACTGGCAGCGCCTTGTCGAGGGTAACCGCATCCGGGCCGGTCTGCCGTGCTGTCAGGCCGGCCTCGGCCAGGCGCTGCAGATAGTCCGCCACATCGCCGTGGCGGCAATTGACGCGCAGGGTAAAGGGGGGATGCTGCTGGCCGGCCTCGAGGATGGACGGCCAATGGTCCGGATATCCGTTTTGCAGTTTTTGGATCCACCAGTCGGGATGGGACCAGCGCGCGGACGGCAGCGCATCTGCCTGGGCGTCCAGTTCGGCGCGACGACGCTGAAAATTGCGCAACACCGCGTTGGCCAGCCCCCGGCGCCAGCCCTGGCCTGCTGCGGTTACCGCATTGTGTACCACCACATGCGCAGGCGCACGGGTGTAGGCCAGCTGATACAGTGCCACGCGCAGCAGCCAGCCCAGCTGCGGATCGGTCAGCGGACGCTCAAGCAAGGCCTCCAGCCAGGCATCCAGGCGACCCAGCTGGCGCAACGTACCATACACGATGTCCTGCAAGGCGCCGCGCTCACCCGCCGTGTCCAGCTGGCGCAGGCGTTGCGGCAAGACCTGGTGCAGCGCTGCGCCGGCAAGCACCTCTTCCAGCGCGCCCGCGGCCAGCTTCTGCAGGGTGCGCATGGGCGATGCGCTTGTTTGTGTGGGCGAATTCATGGGTTTCGGACAGCTGCCAAGAGCAGGGGATGATAACAGGGCGCGGAAGCGCCGCCGCCACGGTCAGCGGCCGAGGCAGGTACCGGGCGGCAGGGCGCGCCCGGCGAGAAAGGCTGCAGCCGTCATCCGTTTGCTGCCCGCAGGCTGGATTTCCTGCAGGGCCAGCGCATCGCTGCCGCAGGCAACGACAAGCTGATCCCCTTCGGCGCGCAGCACGACGCCCGGCTGCCCGCTGCCGTCGCACGCCTGCGCCGCCCAGACTTTCAGCGGTACTCCGTCCAGTCGTGTCCAGGCACCCGGCACCGGATTGAATGCGCGCACCGCCCGCGCGTTCTCCGTAGCGGGCTGCGTCCAGTCCAGCTGCGCTTCGGCCTTGCTGAGCTTGGCGGCATAGGTGGCCTGAGCGTCGTCCTGCGCTTCCGGAACCCGTGCCGGAAGGTCGGCCAGCGTTGCAACAATGGACGCCGCACCCACTTCGGCCAGGGTGTCGTGCAGGCTGGCCGCGGTGTCGCTGTCACGGATCGGCACAACAACCGTGTTCAGCATCGCCCCGGTGTCGAGCCCGGCGTCCATCTGCATGATGGTGATGCCGGTTTCCGCATCGCCCGCCAGAATCGCCCGCTGGATCGGCGCCGCGCCCCGCCAGCGCGGCAGCAGCGAGGCGTGGATATTGAGGCAGCCCAGCCGCGGCAGATCCAGCACCGCCTGCGGCAGAATCAGGCCATAGGCCGCGACCACCATGACGTCGGCGTCTACGGCACGTAATTCGGCCTGGACCTCAGGTGCTTTCAGGCTGACCGGCTGATACACCGGCAGGCCGCGTGCCTGTGCCGCCTGCTTGACCGCGCTGGGGCTGAGCTTCATGCCGCGTCCGGCCGGGCGGTCCGGCTGGGTCAGCACCTGCACGATGTCGTGTCCGGCCTCGGCGAGCGCGTTGAGCGCCGCTGCGGCAAACGGCGGGGTGCCGGCGAAGAGGATGCGCACGGGAATGAACGTTTACAGCGATGCGCGCACCGGCGCGGCGTCGGGGCGATGTTCGCGCGCCTGCTTCAGCAGCTTCGCCTTGATGCGGTTGCGCTTGAGGCCGGACAGGTAGTCCACGAACACCTTGCCCATCAGGTGATCCATTTCATGCTGGATGCACACGGCCAGCAGGCCGTCGGCCTCGAGCTCAAAGGATTTGCCGTCGCGGTCGAGCGCCCGCACCTTGACCCGTTCGGCACGCGTGACCTTGTCGAACACGCCGGGCACCGACAGACACCCCTCTTCGCCTTCGGCACGGCCGGACTGGTCGACAATTTCAGGGTTGATGAACACGCGCAGCGCATCGTGGGACTCGGAAATATCAATGACAATGACACGCTCATGGACGTTGACCTGGGTGGCCGCCAGACCGATGCCGGGGGCAGCGTACATGGTTTCGGTCATGTCGGTGACCAGCTTGCGAATGCGTGCGTCCACCTCTGCCACGGGTTTGGCGACCGTGTGCAGGCGGGCATCCGGGTAATGCAAAATGTCGAGAATTGCCATAAAAAGCTTTACGATTGAATGGGCTGGGCGCACACTTTGATGCAAAATCTGCTTTTATATCTGCGCACCACGCTAAATATCTGGCGGCGGATAGCCGTAAGTTAGCGCACAGTATATTTTCAACGCAGAATTAGACAAGGTCTAAATGGAGGGTTCCCCTGTGCGTCAACTCATTCTTTCTCTCGCCCTGCTGCTGGCTGTGCCCGTGCTGGCCGACACCTTTAAGCTGCAGGAAAACGCACCCGACCGATACGTCGTGGTAAAAGGCGACACGCTGTGGGACATCTCCGGCAAGTTCCTCAAGGACCCGTGGCGCTGGCCGCAGATCTGGAACATGAACCGCGAGGAAATCAAGAATCCGCACTGGATTTACCCCGGCGACCTGATCGTGCTCGACCGGAGCGGCAAGAAACCGCGCCTGTCACTGGTCAGAAACGGCATGCCGACCGTCAAGTTGTCGCCCGGCATCCGCGCCAGCGATCTCGGCAGCGGCGCCATTCCGGCCATTCCGATCAGCGCCATCCACGCCTTTTTGAGCCAGCCGC
>JAWOJD010000098.1:0-10911 GCA_046484355.1 Thiobacillus sp. | reverse complement strand
TGGCCGTCGTTGAAGCTCAACGCACCGGACTCGGCGTCGCTGGTCGCCGAGTTCCCCACCGAGATCCACAGCCCCGGGTCCTCGACCGCCGTGACGGTGATCGTCTTGCTGGCGATCGCCGAGGTGCCACCATCGCCGTCGGACACCGCCACGCGCAGCGTGCGCTCACCCGGCACCGGTGCCTCGGAGGTGTTCTCGAAGCTGAGGTTGCGCACCAGCGCCTGCACCGCAGCCGGCGTGGCGCTGGCGTTGAAGCTCACCACCAGCGGCGTGCTGCCGGCACCGCCGGTGAAGCTGCCGATCAGCACGCCGCCATAGCTCACGTTGGCGCCGCTGACGCCAATCTGCCCGGCCGCGTTGCCCTCGTGGCGGATCGCCAGCCGGTCGGGGGCGGTGCCGGTGGTCGCAAGGTCGGCCACCAGGCGGCCGCCGGCGAAGTCCGCCGAGTCGGCATCGGCCAGCGTGGCCGCGCCGTCGACGATCACCGCACCGGCGTTTTCCACGTAGGCCAATGCCCCGCCCGGCAATGCCAGCGTCGGCGCGGCATTGCCCGCCGTGTAGCCGCTCACGATCGCGATCGCGTCGATTTCCTCGCCGCCGGCGGCGAGGCCTACGTCGGCGCCGCGCAGCAGCATCGACGCGCTCGCCGACGAGGTGCCGCTACCGGTGGCGGTGACGGTCAGCGCAAAGGCGTCGTAGGGCGTGACCGAAAGATTGTTGATGCCGACCGTATCGTTGGCATCCAGCGCGACCACGATCGTTCCTATGCCGAGCAAGGCATTGCCCAGGATCGTGGGCTGCTGCACCAGGTCGATGCCGCTGATCTTGGCGCCAAAGCCGATGCCCGCACTGCCGTCGCCGTCGATCAGCACGATCAGGCTGCCGCCGGTCGGGCTGGTGGCCATCGTCGTCGGGCGGAACAGGCTGATGTCCGACTCGTAGGTCCCACTGGTCAGCGACAGCAGGAAGTCGCCCGCCTGCAGCGCGGTGCCGCCGACCGTCATCGCGGTCTCGACCAGCGCGAACTCGCGGATGCTGTTGCCGGTATTGCCGGGGTCGCGGATCAGGACCGAGAAGCTGCCGGCCGAATAGTCACCCGGCGTCGTCGGGCGGAACAGCACGATGTCGCGCGTCGTCACCGCCACGCCGCCCAGGGTCTCGTTGGCGGCGGTGCTGAGCAGCACGTCGCCGGCCTGCAGCATCACCGGGTTGGTGGTGCCCACCGTGACGCTGCGGCCGACGTAGTGCAGCCCCGAGACGTTGGCATTGCCGTCGGCGGCGAAGGCGTCGATGTCGAACACCTGCGAGAACGTCCCACCGCTGGTGCCACTGCCGAGCGCGAGGTTGGGGTCGGTGAAGCGCGTGATCTGGCCGTCGTTGTAGGTCAGCCCGCCGGTGCCGGGCGAGGTCGTGGCGCTGCTCCTGGCCGACAGCCACAGGCCAGGCGTCTCCAAGGCCAGCAGCCCCTGCCAATCGGCCTGCAGCAGGGTGCTGGGCGCCAGCGTGGCCTCGATCGGGCCGGTGGTGACCTCCAGCGTCCAGTCGCCGCCGAGCGAGGCACTTCCGGTCTTGTCGTCGCTGGCCGCCACGTCGGCGCCGGTCAACCGGCTCAAGGCAACGACCAGCGACTGGCCTTCTTCGGTGCTGGCCAGGTCGCAGCCATAGATCAGGATGTCGGCCTCACTGGACAGCGCATAGCCCCATTGCTCGATGGCGGCGGCATTTTGCAGCAGTGACTCGAAATTCAACTGGCCCGAACCCAGTTGCACCGTTCCGGGGCTGCCGTGGGAAATGATGTGCACCGCATCAACGGCCTGCCGCTGGCTGAGGAAATCGCCGATCTGGGCCACGCCGTCGCGTTCGGCATCGAGCAGTACGACTTCGATGGAGCGGCCACTGGTGTTCTGTTCGTGGATGTCGGCCAGGATCTGCTGGTAGCCCTGCACGCGCAGGTCGATGAACACGACTTCGAAGCGGGCGTGCTCGGCTTGCAGCGGGCTGTCGGTTGCCGTGTTCTGGACGAATTCGCCATCGGACCCGATCAGGCGCACTTCCGCCTGCGGCACCAGCGCGTCGGCCAGCGCCGGCGCGAAGTCGGCCGAGAACATGAGCCGGGGCTCCAGTTCTTCGATCAGTGGGCGTGTCGGGCGTTTTGTTTTATGCCGTTTCATGTCAAGTGATGGGGGCTGTCACTTGTAAACGGCTTGTGATGGAAAAACTGAACGTCTGGATGCAACTAATCCTAAAAACCGCAGTTGACCGCTCATTGCCTCAATGAAAGCCGCATGAATATTGAGTGTTATGCCTTCGTTCACGTTCACCTTTAGGGTGAGCTCGCTACGCACCCGCTGGTACGTCTGGTCACGCGCCTGCCTTTGTCGCGCCTCGTTGCAGGCCCCGGCCTGCCGCCTCGTTGCTTCGCGGCAGACACACGCCCAAACGCACCATCGGGCGCGTCCAACTGCGGTTTCTAGGCAAATTCAGGGTCGGGCGCGTTCTTCGAGGATGCGCCAGGTGCCTTTGTCCAGCACCATCAGCAGCGACTTGAGGGTGGTGTCTCGATAGCCCGCGGCCTGATATTGCTGCCGGAAATGCACACGTACCTTGTTGTCGGCCACGGGCTGCACTCTGGCGTTGCTGATGCGGATGGAAAGACTGCCCGGCTTGACGATGCGGGCTTCGCGCTGCCTGGCCCAGGCCTTGCGGCTGGCGTTGTCGCCGCGGAAATCCGCCGCGTAGGCGGCCAGATAGGCGGCCATGTCCTTGCTTTCCCAGGCCTTGCGCCATTGTTCCAGGGCGCTCAGTGCGCTTGTTTCCAGGGTGGACGCTGACGCGGTTGCGGGTGCGGAGGGCCTGGATGGGGCGGCCTTGGATGGCGATGCCTTGGCGGGCGCAGGGGTGACCATGGACACACGGGAGAAGGCGGGGGGTGGGCTGGCTGTGCTGGCACTCTTGGTGCTGCCGATTACCTGTTCACCAAAGTCAACCTTGCAGCGCGGTCCCGCCGGAATGGCATTGCCGGGGTTGGGCAGTTCGAGCCGCACGCGGAAGGTGTTGCTGGCGCCGTCGATGAGCTTGTCGACCAGGTTGACCCGGGCCTCGACTGCCGCGGCATCCGGCAGCTCGGGCATGACGGAGGCGATCATGCCGGTTTTGATCTTGCCGAAGCTCGACGCCGGGACCATGACTTCCACATGCAGCGGATTGATGCTGACGACGCGGGCGATCGAACGGTCTTCGACCCGCTCGCCGGTGGATAAATAGCGCTCTGCGACGATGCCGCTGATCGGGCTGGTGATGGTGCGTTGCGCAAGCTGGCTTTTGGCCAGGCTCTGTTCGCGTGCCCAGACCTGACGCTGTTCGCGTGTCTGGGCCAGCTTTTGCACCGCGACGCGTTCCTCGGTGCGGGCCTTGTCCAGCGCCTGCTCGGAAACGAATTTTTTCTTGACCAGGTCTTCGGCGCGCACCGTGCTCTGGTGCGCGAATTCCAGCGCGGCCATCGCGGCCTGCACCTCGGCTTCGGCCTGGGCGCGGCTCTGGGCCACATTCAGCGCGGCCCGTTCGACATCGTTGCGCAGCACGGCGATGACCTGGCCTTTTTTCACGATGTCGCCGCGCTCGACGCGGATGTCGTCGAGGACGCCGGTGACGGAGCTGCCTACCTCGGCAATTCTGGAAGGCTGGATCAGGCAGACCAGGGGCTGTCCCGCATGGGCCAGCGGGGCCGCCGTCAGCATGGTGGCAGCCATCAGGAGTCGGGACAGGGTGTGCGGAGTGAAGGTGTTCATGGTAGGTCTCTTCAGTTCACATTCGGAAGGGTGGGGCAATGGTTATGCTGCACCAGCAAATCGGTAAATGCCTGCGTGGATATCGGCCGGCTGAACAGAAAGCCCTGGAACTGGTCGCAGCCATGCCTTTTGAGGAAGTCCATCTGGCCGGTCGTTTCGACGCCTTCGGCGGTCACCGTCAGGCCCAGGCCGCGCGCCATCGTGATGACCGAGCCGACAATGGCGGCGTTGCCGGTGTCGTCGGGCAGGTCGCGGACAAATATCTGGTCGATCTTGAGTTCGTCCAGCGGAAACCGCTTGAGGTAGGACAGGGAGGAATAGCCCGTGCCAAAGTCATCCATGGACAGGCCGACGCCGAGCGACTTGATGGCGTGCAGCAGGTCGATGTTGGCCTGGGCGTTTTCCATCAACAGGCTTTCCGTCAGTTCGATGATGAGGCTGCCGGCCGGCAGCCCGGTGGATTCGAGTGCGGACTGGATGATCGCGGAAATGTCGCCGCGGCGGAATTGCAGGCTCGATACGTTGACCGACACCGGCAGCGCGCATCCAATTTGATCCCACTTCAAGGCGTCCGTGCAGGCACGGCGCAGCACCATCTCACCCAGCGGCAGGATTAGGCCAGTTTCTTCCGCCAGAGGAATGAAGCGTGCGGGTGAGATTGCCCCCATCTCGGCATGATTCCAGCGCAGCAGCGCTTCGGCGCCGATGATGCGGCCGGTGGTGGTTTCCACCTTGGGCTGGTAGTGCACATCCAGCTGGTTTCTTTCAATCGCCTTGCGCAGGGCGGTTTCCAGCGTCAGGCGCTCGAAAGAACGGGCATTGGTTTCAGGGGAATAGAAGGCGTAGGTGTTGCGGCCGCGCAGCTTGGCCTGCGCCATCGCGAGGTCGACATTGGTCAGCAGGTCGGTGCCATCCTTGCCGTCCTGCGGGAACAGGGCAATGCCCACGCTGATGGTGATGAACAGTTCGTGTCCGCCCAGCATCAGGGCCGGCTTCATCGTGTCCAGCATGCGGCGGGCAATGATCGCAGCATCGTCGCCATGCCGGATTTCCGAGATCAGCACCATGAATTCATCACCGGCCAGCCGGGAAAGGCTGATGGCATCCTCCCGCTCATCCACCTTGCTGAGGGTGTCCGAGTCGCGCAGCACGGTGGCAAGCCTGCGGGAAACGGCTTTCAGCACTTCGTCGCCCAGTTCATGGCCGAGGGTGTCGTTGATCTGCTTGAAACGGTCGAGGCCGATTTGCAGCAATGCGCATTGCTTGTCGTGGCGGCGGGCCAGCCGCATCGTCCAGGCCAGCCGTTCAAGAAACAGCTGCCGGTTGGGCAGGCCGGTGAGGGTGTCGTTATAGGCCAGCTGGTCCTGATAGGCCTTGAACACCAGCGCGTTTCTCATTCGCAAACTCAGTTCGCTGGGGTCGACCGGTTTGGCAAGGAAGTCGGTGGCCCCCAGTTCCAGCGCCTGGAGTTTGGTTTCGGAATCGCTTGCGGCAGTCAGCACGATCACCGGCATGTAGCGCAGTATGGGTTCACTGCGAATCTGGGCCAGCAGTTCAAATCCGGACTTGCCGGGCATGAACAAGTCCAGCAGCACCACGTCGGGCCGCTGCTTGAGCATCAGGTCCAGCGCCTGGCTGGAATCATCCGTGGTCAGGAAGTTGGCATAGCCCGCGTCTTCCAGAAAGGCCTGCACCACGTCCATCATGATCGGCTCGTCGTCGACGATCATGACCTTGGCGTCGCGCAGCGTTTGCATCGAAACCAGCCGATCGGACGGCGCTTTCTCGCCGGGCAGGAAGTCGTTTCTCGGGAGAGTGGATAAGGAGTGGGCTACCATGTTCTGGACCTTATAGGGTTACCTGCGTTGTATCGGGCACTTGCGTGTTGTTCTCGTCTGTTCCGGGCCGGACGATGCGCGATGTCAGGTCGCGCAATTCGCCGATCACCTCGTTCAATCCATCTTCCGTGCCGGCTTTGGCCAGCTGTTCCAGCTGCTTGGCCGGTTCGGTAAAGACATCAAAGCCCAACGTGCCACCCGCACCTTTCAGCCAGTGCGCCAGCTCGGCCAGGGTTTTGAAATCCTGCGCTTTCCAGGCGCTTTCCATGGCATCCAGCTGGCCTCCCAGCCGGTCGATGAACTTTTCCACGGCCGGCCGCAAGCGGAGATTGTTGCCGAGGCGGGACACCACCGCTGCCCGGGGCACGCTGCCTGCCTTGTAGGTTGTTATCGGCAGTGCGATCGACTTCTTCAATTCGGGGGCAAGCTGTTCGCCGTCGATCAGCCCGGCGACCGTGGCCATCAGCTTGTCAAGGTCAATGGGCTTGGTGAGATAGGCGGTGAAGCCGGCGGCAAGAACGCTGTCTTCGAACCCCTTCATCGCATGGGCAGTCAGCGCGACGATGGGCGTGTTGAGGCCGCGGCTGCGCAGCAGGCGGGTGGCGGTTTCGCCATCCATTTCGGGCATTTGCAGGTCCATGAGGATGAGGTCGTAGCTGCGGGTCAGGGCTTTCTCGATTGCGATGCGGCCGTTTTCCGCCTGCTCGGTCAAGGCTCCGGCTTCTTCCAGCACCAGGCGCACCAGTTCGCGGTTCTCCTCGCCGTCGTCGACGATCAGCACATGGGCTTTCGGCAGTTTCCAGCTGGCACCGCTGGATGCGGCATAGGCCGCTTGCTGGCGGGCGATGTCCTCGGGGGCCAGCAGCTTGAGTCGTTCAATGGGGCCGGCAGGCAGGATGACCGTAAAGGTGCTGCCGTGACCGGTGGCGCTGGTGATGGTGATGTCGCCGCCCATTGCGCGGGCAAAGCGCCGGCTGATGGCGAGACCCAGGCCGGTTCCGCCAAAGCGGCGGGTAATGAAGCCTTCGGCCTGCACGAAGGGCTCGAACACGCTTTCGTGCTTGTTGGCGTCAATGCCGATGCCGGTATCGCTGACATCGAATTGCAGTTGCGCCACCGGCCGGCTGGGCAGAAAGCGCAGCGAGACCTTGATGCCCCCCTTGCTGGTGAACTTGATGGCATTGCCGATCAGGTTGGTGAGGATCTGGCGCAGCCGTGCCGGGTCGGTGTCGATGCTTTCGGGCATGGCGCCCGGGCAATCGAGCGTGATGGCGATGCCTTTCTCGGCCGCCTTCACGCCCTGCGCCTGCACCACCTCGCAGGCGATCTGGTAGGGCGAGGTGGCGATCTGTTCGACGTCGAGACGGCCGGCTTCGACCTTGGACAGGTCGAGGATGTCGTTGATCAGGCCCAGCAAGTGGGTGCCGCTGGCATGCACGATATCCAGATGGCGGCGGTATTCGGCTTCGTCCTTGGCCTGGCCGCGCCGCAGCAGTTCGGTAAAGCCGAGAATTGCGTTCATGGGCGAACGGATTTCGTGGCTCATGCTGGCGAGGAAATCGCTCTTGGCCTGGTTGGCGGCTTCCGCCTCTTTCTGCGATTTGCGCAGCTCGATTTCCTTTTCTTCCAGCTGGGTCACATCATCGAGCGACACCATCACGCCGCCGTATTCGCCCTTGCCGACCAGGATGGGCGAGCAGTTGGTCATGAAGGTGCGGCGCTTGCCATCCTTGCCAGTCAACCACAGCAGGCTGTTGCGAGTTGGCGCACCGGTTTTCAGCGCCAGCTGCCAGGGGTAGTCACCCGCAGCGGGCTTGTCGCCCTGTGCGTTTTCCCACGCCAGGGCGTCGGCGGCCAGGCCGGTGAGGTGGGTTTGCTCCTGCCCGGCCAGATCGCCAAACGCCTGGTTGGCCAGCACGATCTGGTTCTTGGCGTCCATCACCAGCAGGCCCTCGGTCAGGGTGTCGAGCGCGGAGCGAACGCGTTCGGGAACGGCACGCGAGGGATCCAGATGCTTGAGCATGCGGCCCAGATAAAAATGGAACAACAGGAATCCCGCGATCCCGAGAAACAGCGAAAGCTTGATGCGCGGGTCATGCAGGATCCCCATCCATCCCGCTGGCTGCAGGGGCTTGAATGCCAGCTCGACGTGGCCCCAGGCCTGTTCGCCTGCAAAAATCGGCACCACGATGTGGGAATCATTGGAATACGAGCCGGCAGTGTTCTTCCACTGGCTGACGTGATCGCCCCATGAGGTCAGGATCCGGCCATCGATGGTACGGATGGCCGCTGACAGCAGGTCCGGGTTGCGTTCGAGCACAAAGCCCAGCGTGGTTTGCAATTGCTCGATCTGCTGCTGGCTGATCAACGAGGTACTGAAGGCGGCGATGGATTCAGCCAGGGTGGCGCGCCCCTGGCGAATCGCCCGGTCTTCATCCGGCACCATTTCAAAAAAGAAGGACAGCAACAACAGGGTCAGGGTCAGGGAAACCAGCCCCATGCTGATGTAGGTGCGCGCGCTGATTTTTGTCAGGAGGCGTTTCATGGCGTGTTCCCGTCAATGGCCGGGGGCTTGGGCGTAACCTCGGCGTTGGATTTCTTGAGCATGCTTTCCAGCGAGTCGTCGTTGTCATCGCCGTCTTTCTGGCGCTTGAGATGGCCCAGGATGGGTAGCGGGTCGATCAGCCGCCAGGCCGGCAACGAAGATAAAAGGGTGGACAGCAACACGCCGCCGCGAATCAGCCAGAGCACATATCCCACCGACAGGCCGGTGGATACGGCGAGCGTCGACGCTACCGTGTTCTTGTCCAGACGCAAGTGCTGGCGGATTTCGTCCTGCAACTGATCGAGCTGCTGCTGGAAGCTGTTGTTGCCGAGGCTGGTCTTCAATGACTCCAGCGCGCGCTGGTCGCTGGCGATGACATTGAGCGCCTGGTTGAGCGACGCCAGCAGCGGTTGGACCGACGGGCTTCTGATGTTCAGCGAATGGCTGTTGAAAGCGGCCGGGGCCTTATCCGGCGGGGCGGTGTTGCTGTAGGACGCGTGGAACAGGGCGCTGTCTTCCTCCACGGGTCCAGCCTCATTTTCCTTGCTGTCGTCGACGCCCATCAGCGGAGCGGCAAGCAGCACGGATGCTTCGGTCCAGGCTTCATCTACGGCGGGTTCGGATTCGCTGTCGGATGACGGTGGGGCAACGGTTTCCGTCACGACGGCGACCAGCGGGTTGATCGTGATGGCCAGCACACCGGCGGTTTCGCCGCCTGCGTTGTCGATGACCTTGACGCTCAGGCTGTCGGGCGCGGTTGAGGACGCCGTGGGCGTGAAGGTCACGCGGCCGCTGTCGATGTCGGCCTGGGTGAAGCTGTCGTTCAGCGACAGCGGGCTGCCATTCAGCGCAAGCGTGCCGCGTGCGGGCATGCCAGTCAGCACATAGGTCAGCCCGGCCACGCTGTTGTCCACATTGGCCGCCTGCAGGTGGGCGCCCGTGAGGACGATGGTCTTGCCCTGGTCGACGTTGACCGGGTGGGTGGTGAGCGTGGGGGCGTCGTTGACTGCCGACACATCGAGCGTGACGGTGTAGAGATTCTCGCCACCGTTGCTGTCGGCAACGCGGTAGCCGAAGCTGTCGGTGCCGTTGAAGTCTGCGTTGGGCGTGTAGCTGAAGCTGCCATCGGCATTGACGGTGGCCGTGCCGTTGCTGGCGCCGTTCGTCAGGCTGTAGGTGACGGCGTCGCCATCGATGTCGATGGCAGCCGGCAGGGAGCCATTGAATGGGGTGTCTTCTGCTGCCCCAAACGCGCCATCGCTCGCCACCGGGGCGTCGTTGACGGGCGTGATCGCAGTCGAGAGTGGGGCCACGTTGCTGCTGGCCGCGCTGCTGCCGCCATTGACTGACACATTGACCGAGCCGCCGCTTGTCACCGCGGCGGAATTATCGAGCAGGCGAACAGAGAGCGCGTTGGGGCTGCCGGTGTAGTCGGGCGCAGGCAGGAAACGCAGCCTGTCGCCCAGCCCCAGCGAGACGGCGCTGGCATCGGATAGAAAGCCGAAGTTGCTCCAGGATGCACCGGTGTCGGTGGAGAACTGCCAGCGCCCCTGCGATGGATTGACGCTCTGGCCGCGCACGGCGATGCCGGCGAACTGATTCTGCGACGGCGTGCCCGCGTCTTCGGGGTTGCTGAACTGGGCTGCGAACAGGTCGGCCACGGTCGCGCCGGGTGCTGCGGTGTCGTCTTCCTGAATCGCAGCGAGGAAAGCCGAGCCGCTGGCGGTGGGGGCGTCGTTGATTGGGGTCACCGTCAGGCTGACCGTGACCACGCCGGAAGTCAGTGCGCCGTCAGTTGCGGTATAGGTAAAGCTGTCCGAGCCGCTGAAGTGAGCGTTCGGCGTATAGGTGACGCTGCCGCCGGCGAAGGTCACCGTACCGTTGGTGCCCTGGGTGACGGCCGAAACGGTCAGGACGCTGCCTTCTGGGTCGGTGTCGTTGGCAACCACGTTGATCGTCACCGGGGTATCTTCATCGGTGACGGCGCTGTCACTCTGCGCCACCGGCGCATCGTTGATCGAGGTACTTACCACGGTGGTGGTGCTGTCGGTAACGGCCGGGGCCACCCCATCATTGACGCTGATGATGAAACGGGTGGTCTCGCTGCTGCCCGGGGTGACCCGGTTGGCGGTGGGCGTGAACACCAGGCCCTGCACCGCCGTGGTGGCCGCCGCTGCCGTGCCGCTGAAGCTGTAGACGCCGGTGCCGTCATCGTAGCTGCCGCCGCCGAGGTTGGAGAGGCTGCCCTTGACCGCCAGGTCCAGCGTGATGGAGACCGTCTGCGTCTGCGCCGGGTTGTCGACATCGCCGATGACGACACTGGAAAACGGCGTCGCCGTGCCGGTGTCGTCGATGGCGGTGCTCGCGATGACGCCAGTGATGGTCGGCGCATCGTTGGTCGCCGTGACACTGATCGTGCGCGAGACGGTGCTGCTGACGCCGCCGCTGTCATCGGTCAGCACAACGCTGGCTGTGCGTGGCAAGGTTGACGGATCGTCCGACACGTTGGCATAGGTGATATTGCGCAACAGCGCCTGGGTGGCCGCCAGCGTGGCATTGGCGTTCAATGAAATCACCAGCGGCGTGATGCCGTCTTCGCCGCCGCTGAAACTGCCGATGATCACGCCACTGTAGGTGACATCGCTGCCGGATACACCAATCTGCGTGGCACCGATCCCCACGTTGCGGATGGCGAGGCGGTCGTTGAGCGTGCCATTGCTCGATAAATACACACTCAGGC
>JAWOJD010000120.1:0-7121 GCA_046484355.1 Thiobacillus sp. | reverse complement strand
GCTCTACGGTAAGCGCGTCGCAGAACTTGCCCAGCGTGTAGCGGCGGGTGCGTCCCTCTGGCGTCCGGTATTGGTAGCAAAATGTTTTGGTGCCGCTCGGGAAAATCTTGACGCCAAACCCTTTCAAGTCAGAGTCCCAAACGAACCTTGGCTCCTTACCGGGTAGCTCGGATTTGACGCTCGATGTAGTCAGCTTTGGCATAGTCCTGTTGTCTCCGTGGTAAGCGTATGGTAAGCAGGCGAGGGTAAAACAAGGTAATAAATGCCCTCACAACAGGACTAATAGTAAGTGCTAAATCCCCATGTATCAAGGGATTTGTGGGGTATGGTAAGCAATGGTAAGCGGTGGAAATGGTACCCCGGCGGGATTGTGATTCCTGTTGTCGTGGGTTCGAGCCCCATCGTCCACCCCATTATTTCAAGCACCTGACGCTTAGCGGCGCAGGTGCTTTTTCATTTCAGAGTGCGGAGGTGGCTGACCGGGCCTCGACAAGGCGCCCGGATTTTGCACGCTCAGGCGGCCAGGGCCTGTCCGTCGTTCTGGCTGCCCACTTCGGAAAGATAGTAGCGCTCGATCACGCGGAGTTCGTCGTCGAACTCGTAGACCAAAGGGACACCGGTCGGGATGACCAGATCGGGAATATCAGCGTCCGATATGGCGTCGAGGTGCTTCACAAGTGCACGCAGGCTGTTGCCATGTGCAGCGACAAGCAGCGTCTTGCCGGACTGCAATTCAGGCAGGATGGCTTCGTGCCACAGTTCCATTACCCGTTCCAGCGTATCAGCAAGGGATTCAGTCGCAGGCAGGCGCGCAGCCGGCAGTTTGCAGTACCGTCGATCATGACTGGGGTGACGCGGGTCGGTCAGATTGAGGGCCGGCGGCTGCACATCAAAGCTGCGCCGCCACTGGTGCACCTGCTCGTCGCCATAATGTTCAGCCACTTCGGTCTTGTTGAGCCCCTGCAATGCGCCATAGTGCCGCTCGTTCAGGCGCCAGTCCTTGGTTTCCGGCATCCATATCTGGTCCATCGCCTCCTTTGCCAGAAAGAGGGTGCGAATCGCACGCTTGAGGACCGAAACATAGGCACCATCGAACACAATGCCGTGGTCGCGGAGCATGCGGCCGGCTTTCATGGCTTCCGCCTGGCCGGTCTCGGACAAGTCCGCGTCGGTCCACCCGGTGAATCGGTTTTCCCGGTTCCATTGGCTTTCGCCATGACGTAGCAATACAAGTTTGAGCATAGTGTTGTGCTCCATTCGAGGAGCTGAGTTTTCGTTACAAAAAATAGAGCAAGAGCCGGACCAGAGCGTAACCCTTTGTACACAGGCGCTCTGGAGAGGTTGCTGACCGGTTACGTACCAGATGAGTGCAGCGTTGCTCTTCCATGGTGCGTTGAGTTCAATATCGGATATTTTTCCCTGAATTAAGTTCGCCGGACGTGGAAAGCATGCACACCCAGGTTAAATGGAGTAGGGTTGTAAACGAAGGCGTGGCCAAGCCACTGTGTGGGTAACGACCTGGTTTCAACTCAATTCGTCAGCCCTCGACAGCCCGGCCAGCGTTGCGCCCTGGTCTGCAAATTGCTGACCCGAATATTGAAATCTTCAATACCGAAAGGCACATCATACAACCCTGCTAGGATGTCGGCTATTCACCCCGCCTTAAACACATGATCGAAATACGACTGGAGAAGCCCGCTTGATAGAGGTTCGCATACATGGACGCGGCGGCCAGGGAAACGTGGTCGCCGCGTATCTCTTGGCCACCGCAGCAATCGACGAGGGCCATTTTGGACAGGCCTTTCCCGCATTTGGCGCAGAACGCCGGGGTGCACCGGTGGTGTCTTTCGTTCGCATCGCCGAGCGCACCCTGCGGCGGCGCAATCAGGTTCTGCAGCCCGATTTCCTGATCATCCAGGACCGTGCGCTGCTCAAGGTTCCCGGCGTGCTGGACGGTCTGCGGCCGGGCGGCGGCATCCTGGTGAATACGACGATCGAGGCCGACACGCTCAGCGAGCAGTTGGGCCATGCTGTCATGACCTTGCCCGCAACCCAACTAGCCAAGACGCACCTGGGCAAACCGGTTCCCAACACGGCCTTATTATCGGCTTTTCTGACCCTGACGCAGATCCTGCCCATGGACTCGCTGACCAAGGCACTCAAGCAGAAATTCAAGGGCGACATACTGGAGCGCAATCTGAGCCTGATTGAAACCGCAGCCCAACTGATGCCCGAGGGGCTATGGAAGGAGATGGCTCATGCGACAAGCGCTTGAAGGCTCGCAAGCGATCGCCATGGCGGTCGCGCTGTGCCGCCCGCAGGTGATTGCGGCGTATCCGATCACCCCGCAGACTCACATCGTCGAGAACATTGCCAAACTCGTCGCAGATGGCACGCTAAAGTGCGAATATGTCAGTGTGGAAAGCGAGTTTTCCGCGGCGTCACTGGTGCTGGGTGCGGCCGTTGCCGGCAGCCGCACCTACACGGCAAGCGCCTCGCAGGGCATCCTGCTGATGAGCGAAGTGCTATTCAACATCGCCGGCAGCCGCGTCCCCATCGTGATGACCTGTGCCAACCGCGCGGTCAGTGCACCGCTGTCGATCTGGAACGATCAGCAGGACTCCATGGCGGTGCGCGACGCCGGCTGGATCCAGCTGTATTGCGCAGACAATCAGGAGGCGGTCGATACCACAATTCAGGCGTATCGCATCGCCGAGCGCACCGAACTGCCGGTGATGGTGTGCGTCGACGGGTTCACCCTGACCCACACGCTCGAGCCGATCGACATCCCGGCGCAGGAACAGGTCGACACCTTTCTGCCGCCTTACCATTTCGCACGCACCCTGGACCCTCGCAAGCCGATCAGCATGGGCACGCTGGTGTCGCCCGATTTTTATCCCGAGGCACGCCATTCGCACCACCGCGCGCTGATCAATGCAGCAGACGAAATCCTGGCTGCCGACGCCGACTGGAGCGCACTGACCGGACGCAGTTATGGCGGCCTGCTGCAGGTTGAAGGCGATGCCGATGCCAGCGTCGCCATCCTGACCCTGGGTTCCGTGGTCGGCACCCTGGCGGATGCGCGTGAAATGCACCCCGAACTGGGACCGGTCAAACTGATCCGGCTGCGCTCATTCCGGCCTTTCCCCACCGAAGCGCTGCTGCAGGCCTGCGCCGGGGTGACGGATCTGGTCGTGCTGGAGCGGGCTATCTCGCCCGGCAGCGGCGGAATCGTCGGGGTCGAGGTCAAGGCGGCACTGCTCGATCTTCCCAAGCCGCCGCGCGTGCACAATTTCGCCGTCGGACTGGGCGGTCGCGACATTCCCCTCGACATCTATCCGCGCCTGCTGGAAGCCGCACGCTCGCACGCACCGGGGCCGTTTGCGATTTTCGATGTCGAGATCGACAAACTTCCGGATGCGGACAGGTGAACGACGCCATGGAGGACCACCCGATATGAACATGAAAACCACAATTCCGCTGGCCGACCTGCGGCGCAAGCAGCCCCGCTTTCAGGGCATCGAATCAGGCCATCGCGCCTGCCTGGGCTGCGGCGAGGCGCTGGCTGCCCGCCTCGTCACCGAGGCGGCCGGGCCGGATGTCATGATCGCCAACGCCACCGGCTGCCTCGAGATTTTTACCACGACGTGGCCGGAGTCGGCATGGCGCCTGCCCTGGATGCATTCCCTGTTCGAAAACACCGGCGCGATTGCCGCCGGCATGGAAGCCGCGCTGAAGGCACAGGGAAAATCGACCAAGGTGCTGGCGTTCGGCGGCGATGGCGGAACGTTCGACATTGGCTTTCAGTCGCTGTCGGGCATGCTTGAGCGCGGCCATAACGTATTGTATGTCTGCTATGACAACGAGGCGTATATGAACACCGGGATCCAGCGCTCGAGCTCGACCCCGCATGCTGCCATGACGACGACCTCTCCCGTCGGCAAGGAACGCATGGGCAAGCGCCATCTGAAGAAGGATATTCTCAGCATCATCGCTTCCCACCATATTCCCTATGCCGCCTCGACTTCGGTTGCCTACCCGTCCGACATCCGCAAGAAGGTCCGGCGGGCGATGGAAATCCAGGGGCCGACTTTCCTGCTGATTCATTCGCCCTGCCCACTCGGTTGGGGCCACGATGGCTCGCTCAGCATCGAAGTGGCACGGCTTGCGGTCCAGACCGGATTATTCCCGCTCATCGAACTGGAACGCGGCGAACTGATCGGCACCATGCCGTTGCGCCGGCCCCGCCCGGTGACCGATTACCTGCGTCTGCAGCAGCGCTTCAGCCACCTGTTCAAGGACAACCCGCGCGCGCGCGAAGAACTGGAACACCTGCAAGCGCTTGCCGAACGCAACATCGAGCATTTCAACCTGAATGGCTTGCACAACGACCCATGTGACAGCGAGGGCGCAGACACGGTACGACGTGGCGGCCAGCGCTGGGCATGAAGGGATCACCATGACTGAACTTACGCGCGGCGCCTTCGCCGAACCCGGAACCTCGCTGGCCTTCAAGACCGGAAGCTGGCGCGTCCAGCAGCCAATCCACCAGTACCGTCCTGCGCCCTGCCACAACGCCTGTCCGGCGGGCGAAGACGCACAGGCTTATCTCGGCCTGCTGGCTGAAGGCCGGCCCCGACAAGCCTGGGAGGAAATCGTCCGCGCCAATCCACTACCGGCGATTACCGGGCGCGTCTGCCATCACCCCTGCGAATCTGCCTGCAATCGTGGCCAGTATGATGAGGCCGTCAGCATCCACGGCGTGGAGCGGTTTCTTGGCGACGAGGCCATCCGTTTGGGCTGGACCTATCCGGTCGCCCCGGTCTCGGCTCACGCGCAACAGGTTGCCGTCGTGGGCGCCGGCCCGGCAGGACTGGCCGCCGCCTACCACCTGCTGCGCACCGGCTACCGGGTGAGTATGTTCGACAGCCTGCCGGAAGCGGGCGGCACCTGCCGCATGGCCATTCCGCCCTATCGCCTGCCACGCAGCGTGCTGAATGCCGAAGTCGAGCGACTGCTGGCAACCGGCATCGACTTCCGGCCACAACAGCAGCTCGGACGTGACGTTTCGCTGAAGGAGCTGCAGCAGGATTTTGGCGCGGTTTTCCTCGCACCTGGCACCCAGAAGCGTCGTGAATGGAGCATCGACGGCGTCGTGCCCCGCGACCTGCATGTGGGACTGGACCTGCTCAAGGAATGGATGACGGTCGGATCGATGATTCAGGCCTCGAGCGTGGCCATCATCGGCGGCGGCAACACAGCGGTGGACATGGCGCGCGTCCTCAAGCGATGTGGCGTCCCGAACGTCCACATCATCACCCACGACGCACTGCCGGCCGCTGGCGTGGCACCGGAAGACGCAATGCGCGCCATCCCCAGGGAAATCACCCAGGCCCAGGAAGAAGGCGTCATTATCCATCCGCACCGCGGGATCCTCCGCCTGATTCTGCGCGGCGAGCGGGTCGTCGGCGTGGAAATGGCGCACATGAAAAAATTGCTGCGGGGGGGCCGGGAAGAACGGGTGTTTTTCGAAGGCACCGAAACCGTGATGCACGTCGACCAGGTCATCCCTGCCATCGGACAGCAGGTGGACAGCACCGGCATGGCCGAATTGTTGCACCACCAGCCGTTCTTCATGCCCGACCCGCAGGGCGTGCTGCCCGGCCACCCCGGCATTTTCGTCGGCGGCGATGCGCGCCCCGGCGGCGGAACGGTCAGCGATGCCGTGGGTGACGGCCGCCGTGCGGCATCCGCCATCGATCACTTCCTGCGCGGAATGGATGCGGTCGCCGAGGTGCCAGCGGAAGCGATTCCCTATGACCAGCTCAACCTGAATTATTTCGAGCGCGCCGCACGCGCCGAGACTTCGATCCTGCCGCCCGATCAGCGCAAGGCCCAAGAGGAAATCGAAGGTGGGTTCGATCCGAACCAGGCACGCCACGAAGCCAATCGCTGCCTGTCCTGCGGCAGTTGCTTCGCCTGCGACAACTGCTGGACGCTCTGTCCGGACAGCGCCGTCCTGAAAACCACCGAACAGGCCGCGGATGGGTCGCACTACGTGTTCGATTACGACTACTGCAAGGGGTGCGGCCTGTGTGCGCGCGAATGCCCGTGTGGCTACATCGCGATGGAAGACGAGTCCTGATTCCGCGGGGCCATGGTCCCTGCATTCCGAACACCCCGTCACCCTGCAGCAGCCAGGATGACGGGGTGTTTTTTATCTGCATTCCGGCTTGCCCCGGCATGCGGGATTCGCGCCACACCGCGTTGACCCGATCTGTCGTTCTGGTGATGATTCAAAGACTGGACGGGCCACGCGAGAATCCCGCCTTTACCAACAACAACAGGAGAACCGCATGCCGCAAACCAAGTTTCTGCTCGACGAATCCGAGATTCCCACTCACTGGTACAACGTGGTCGCCGACATGCCCAACCGGCCTGCGCCACCGTTAGGGCGGGATGGCAAGCCGATCGGCCCCGATGCGCTGACGGCGATCTTCCCGATGAGCCTGATCGAGCAGGAAATGTCGGCCGAACGGTGGATCCCGATCCCGGAAAAAGTCCGCGAGATTTACCAGCTGTGGCGTCCCTCGCCGCTGATTCGCGCCCACCGCCTGGAAGCCGCGCTGGGAACACCGGCAAAGATTTACTACAAGTATGAAGGCGTCTCCCCGGCAGGCTCGCACAAGGTCAACACCTCGGTCGCGCAGGCCTATTACAACGCCGAAGCGGGCACCAAGCGCATCGCGACAGAGACCGGTGCCGGTCAGTGGGGGTGTTCGATGGCGCTGGCAGGCCAGATGTTCGGGCTTGAAGTGCGGGTTTACATGGTCAAGGTGAGCTACAACCAGAAACCCTACCGCCGCTCCATGATGCAGACTTGGGGCGCCGAAGTGTTCGCCAGCCCGAGCATGGAAACCAATACCGGCCGTGCCGCGCTGGCGGCCGACCCCGCCAACCCGGGCTCGCTCGGCCTGGCGATTTCCGAAGCGGTGGAAGAAGCCGCCTCGCGCCCCGACACCAATTACACGCTGGGCTCGGTGCTGAACCACGTACTGCTGCACCAGACCGTGATCGGGCTGGAAGCCAAGAAACAGTTCGCAAAGGCGGGCGACTACCCG
>JAWOJD010000089.1:0-4785 GCA_046484355.1 Thiobacillus sp. | reverse complement strand
ATCAGCGCGGCGATGGCGATCGCCGGCGCCGTGTTGCGCCCCACCGGCTCCAGCACGATGGCATGCGGTTTCGAGCCGATCTGGCGCATCTGCTCGGCAATCATGAAGCGGTGCTCGTCATTGCAGACCATCAGCGGCGGCGCCATTTCGGGCATGCTTGTCAGGCGGCTGACCGTATCCTGCAGCAGGCTGTGCTCACTTGCGAGCGGCAACAACTGCTTGGGTAAGGCCGCGCGCGACATCGGCCACAGGCGCGTGCCCGTGCCACCGGAAAGAATCACTGGATGAATAGTCATGTCAGGCATGGGGTCGGTAAGGTTCGGTTGGGAAAGGAGGCTTATTCTTTTTCGGGCCTGGCAGCAGGCACGTCAAGTTGCTTGGCTGCGTTCGGGTGGTTCGCGCCCGGTGCAAAACCGCTGGCGTAGTCGATTGTGCCACTGCTGCGCAGCTTCTTGACCTCGGCTTCCAGCGCGGCCTTGCGTTTTTCAGCCTGCAAAACCAGCTTGATCGCTGGCTTGGCCTGATCGAGCGTGACCGGCTGCCGCTGGGTGCCTTGCAACTGTAAAATATTGATGCGTTCCGGTCCGGTTGACCAGACCCGAACCTGCCCTGCTTCCATTGCCAGGAGTTGAGCCAGGATGGCTGCGGAAAGCTGCTCGGCCGGCCTGAGCGCCTGCACCACCCGCCCCTCGATGCCCTCTTCCTTCAACCACTCGACCAAATCGCCCAGGATGGGGCTTTGCTTCAGCCGGGCCTCCACTTCGGGCAAACGCGAGGCGGCCAACTCGAGTTCCAGTTCCTGGACACGGTAAATCTTGCGAGCGGAAAAGAGTTCGGGATGCTGACCATAATAGTGGCTGATTTCATTGTCCGAGGGTTGGGCCGCCTCCTTGAACAGCCCTTCCATATAGGCCTCGGCAAGCACCTTGCGTTGCGCCTGCTGCATGGCAAGGATGACTGCGGGATTCTTGTCGAGCCTGGCTGCGATGGCCGCCTGGCTCACAAGGCGCTGATCGATCAGGGCTTCCAGCACCTGGCTGCGCACCTGCGTGGCGTTGGCCTCGCCCAGTTTGCCCAGGCGCGACACCGCCCGGTTCAATTCTCCCTCGCTGATGACCTCACCTCCGACGGTTGCGGCAATCGCTTCTCCACTGGCCGTTGTGGGCGGCTCGCAGGCGGTCAGCGCCAGCGTCGCCCCCACGGCGACGAGCAGTTGAACATGGCGCACAAGCATCGGGACTCCTGTCACACGGTCGAATGGCAGCTATGGTGCGGGATTCCATGCCGTTCATCAAGTTTGACGCGGCAATGGAAGAACCCCCTCAAGAAAACCATAGCGCCGCCGTTCATACACTTACAGCTGACGACTGAATGCCATCCGCCGGTTCACGCGATTCACGCATCGGTCCGATTCAGTCCAGATAGCTTGACTTTGCATGTCGCCCGGAATGGGGTCTCCCCCCAGGCACTCCTCCTCGTGCCACCCGGGACTCTCGCGGCGCCTCTGGCGCCGCATTTTATTGCGCAGACCAGGCGGATTATTCAGCAAACGCTTTTATCCCGACCGATGCGCGTGCCTTCCTGAGGGCCTCGGCTGCCCGTTCTTTTGCCGTTTGCTGGCTGACCAGTTGCGCTGCTTTAGCCGCCTGCTCCGCAAGTGCAATCTGCTTCTCGCGTTCGACCTTCTCAGCCTGTTCCCGCTGTTCACCGTCACGCGCAGTTGCCTCGCGCGCCTTCTCGGCCAACTCGGCTTCGACCTGGATCGCTGCACGCGCTCCGCTTCACGCTTTCGCTCGGCTTCTTCCTGGGCTTCCTGCGCTTCAAGACGGGCACGTGCCTCCTTGATATCAGCGAGGATTTGCGCCCCGGTCTGCCGAATCCGTGCCCCAACCTCTGACAGGCCTTCGGCGCTCACGGCGGAAGATTCGGTACCCGTCCTGCCATGGCCGGCATCGGCAGAGTGGACAATGGCAGACAGACCGAATAGAAAAACGGCAGTTGCAACCTGCGTTGCTGGATGTTCCATGGAAGTCCCCTGGAATTGTTGGTAAGGCTCGCGGCGCTGGCGCGCGTCCTGCCCGGCTTGTGGCAGTGAAACGCAGTCAGACACATAGCCGGCGAGCGGCACTTATGCCCGCCGCCCGAAATGCTAACGGCCAACCTTCACAATTCTCTACAAGGGGGGTGTCAGGCTGGGACTGCCTCTTCGAATTCCAGCGCGACCGTTCCGCTGGCGTCGATATCGATCGTGACCCGACCCCCGTGCGTCAGCTTGCCGAACAGCAATTCGTCGGCCAGCGCCTTGCGGATAGTGTCCTGGATCAGGCGCGCCATCGGACGCGCGCCCATCGTTGGGTCAAAGCCATGCTTGGCGAGATGGGCCTTCAGCGCGTCAGTAAACACGGCTTCAACCTTTTTCTCGTGAAGCTGATCTTCAAGCTGCATCAGGAACTTGTCGACCACCTGCAGGATGATGGGCTCGGACAGGGCCGCAAACGGAATGATTGCGTCAAGCCGGTTTCTGAATTCCGGGGTGAACATGCGGCGAATTTCGCCCAATTCGTCCCCGCTTTGGCGCGAATTCGAGAATCCGATTGCCGCCTTGTTGAGCATCTCCGCCCCGGCGTTGGTCGTCATGATCAGCACCACGTTGCGGAAATCGGCCTTGCGTCCATTGGTATCCGTCAATGAGCCGTGATCCATCACCTGCAGCAGCACATTGAAAATATCCGGATGCGCCTTTTCGACTTCATCAAGCAAAACAACGGAATAGGGGTTTTTGCTCACAGCCTCTGTCAACAGCCCCCCCTGATCGAATCCGACATAGCCGGGCGGTGCACCGATCAGACGGGACACGGCATGTCGCTCCATGTATTCCGACATATCGAAACGAATCAGCTCGACCCCCAGCACATAGGCCAGCTGGCGTGCGACCTCGGTTTTGCCGACGCCAGTGGGGCCCGAAAACAGGAAGTTGCCGATCGGCTTTTGCGGGTTGCCCAGGCCGCTGCGCGACATCTTGATCGCCGCCGCCAGCGCATCGATGGCCGCATCCTGACCAAACACCACGGCCTTCAGGTCGCGATCCAGCGTCTTCAGCGAATTCGTGTCGTCCAGCGAGACGGTCTTGGCCGGAATGCGCGCGATCTTGGCGATGATGTCCTCGATCTCGCGCGGGGTGATCGTGCGCCGCTGCTTTGACTTGGGCAGGATGCGCTGCGCCGCGCCCGCCTCGTCGATGACGTCGATGGCCTTGTCGGGCAGGTGGCGGTCATTGATATAGCGTGCCGAAAGCTGCGCCGCGGTGGTCAGGGCGGCAGCCGTATATTTGACACCATGATGATCCTCGAAGCGCGACTTCAGGCCGCGCAGGATCTCGACGGTTTCGCTGACCGACGGCTCCGGGACGTCCACTTTCTGGAAGCGGCGCGACAGGGCGTGATCCTTCTCGAAAATGCCGCGGTATTCAGTGTAGGTCGTGGCGCCGATACAGCGCAGCTGGCCGGATGCCAGTGCCGGTTTCAGCAGATTGGAGGCATCGAGCGTGCCACCCGACGCCGCACCCGCGCCGATCAGCGTATGGATCTCGTCGATGAACAGGATTGCCTTGGCATTATCGGCCAATTGCTTGAGCACCCCCTTCAGGCGCTGCTCGAAATCGCCCCGGTATTTGGTGCCCGCAAGCAACGCGCCCATATCCAGCGAATAGACAGTGCTCTGCGACAGCACTTCGGGGACCGATCCCTCGATAATGCGGCGCGCCAGACCTTCGGCAATGGCCGTCTTGCCCACGCCGGCCTCCCCCACCAGCAAGGGATTGTTTTTGCGCCGACGGCACAGGGTCTGGATCACACGCACCAGCTCAGTGTCGCGCCCGATCAGCGGATCGATCTTGCCCGCCAGCGCCTGCAGATTCAGATTCTGCGCAAAGCTGTCCAGCGGCGAGGTCGCAGGCGCCTCGGTGGGAGCCTCAGGCACCTCGTCGGGTCGTGCAGGTTCGCCCTGCGGGGTTTTGGTAATGCCGTGCGAAATAAAGTTGACGATATCGAGGCGTGTCACACCCTGCTGGCTCAGAAAGTACACCGCATGTGAATCCTTCTCGCCAAACACGGCAACCAGCACATTGGCGCCTGTCACTTCCTTCTTGCCGGATGACTGCACATGCAGAATGGCGCGCTGAATCACGCGCTGGAAACCGAGCGTAGGTTGCGTGTCGACCTCGTCCTCACCGTCGACCTTGGGGGTATGTTCCTCGATGAACGTGTCCAGTTGCTCACGCATGCCTTCGATGTTGGCGCCGCAGGCACGCAACACCTCGACTGCAGACGGATTGTCGAGCATCGCCAGCAGCAGGTGCTCCACCGAAATGAATTCGTGACGCTTCTGCCGCGCATCCATGAACGCCATATGCAGCGTGACTTCAAGTTCCTGGGCGATCATCTAACTTTCCTCCATCGTACATTGCAGCGGATGCTGGTGCTGCCGCGCAAAATCAACGACCTGCTCGACCTTGGTCTGAGCGATGTCACGCGGAAAAACCCCGCACACGCCGACACCCTCAGTATGCACTTTGAGCATGATTTGTGTCGCCCGTTCTTCATCGATCCCAAAAAACTTCTTCAGCACATGCACCACGAACTCCATCGGCGTGTAGTCGTCGTTCAGCAACAGCACCTTGAACAGAGGCGGCGGCTTCACTTTGGCCGCTATCGGTTCCAGTAGGGTACTGCCTTCTCGCTTGGTTGCCATAGTCTGAATAAGCCTTGTTTACTGGCTTTATTTTGA
>JAWOJD010000079.1:0-64544 GCA_046484355.1 Thiobacillus sp. | reverse complement strand
GGCGATCAATCGCTATCGTTTGCGTCATGCGGCAGAAAACGGCCACCGGGGCGCGATCCTCACCCAGTCATTACTGCACCAGACCGACAAGCTGCTGGGCGTGATTCTGCTCGGCAACAATCTGGTCAACGTCGCCGCCGCGACGCTGGCGACCATTATCTCCATCCGCCTGTTCGGCGACTCGGATGTTGCGCTGTCGCTGGGGACGCTGCTGCTGACCTTTCTGATTCTGGTGTTCAGCGAAGTGACGCCCAAGGTGATCGGCGCGTCTTTCCCCGAGCGTATCGCCTATCCGGCGGGGTATGTGCTGATGCCCATGCTCAAGCTCACCTATCCCGTCATCTGGTTTGTCAACCTGTTCGTTCAGGGGCTGCTCTGGGTAATGCGAATCAAACAGCCTGAACCCGGGCACGGCAGTCTGCTCGGCCTGGACGAGTTGCGCACCATCGTGCTGGAATCCTCCGGGGTATTGCCGCGTGAACACCAGCGCATCCTCGTCAATCTGCTGGAACTGGAGGACATCACGGTGGACGACGTGATGACGCCGCGCAAGCAGATCGAGGCGATCGACATCGAGGACGACCCCGAACGTCTGCGCCAGCAGCTCACGACCAGCCATCACACCCGTCTGGTCGTTTATTCAGGCTCGTCGGACAATCTGCTCGGCGTGCTGCACGTTCGCCGGGTGCTGCATGTGCTGACCAGCGGGGAACTGGATCCCGAAACCCTGAAGGAAAGTCTCGAACAGCCCTATTTCGTTCCCGCGGGTACCCCGCTGTTCACCCAGTTGCGCAACTTCCAGGGCAGCCGGCGGCGGTTGGCGCTGGTCGTCGACGAGTATGGAGAGCTCGAAGGGCTGGTGACACTTGAGGATCTGCTGGAAGAAATGGTCGGCGAATTCACCACGCAGGCGCCGTCGGATACGGGCTTCCTGAGGCGGGAAAGCGACGGTTCCTGGCTGGCCGAGGGATCGGTGCTGCTGCGTCACTTGAACCGCAAGCTGGATCTGTCGTTGCCGCTGGATGGCCCGAAAACCTTGAACGGCCTGCTGCTGGAACACCTCGAGGACATTCCGGAAGCCGGAGTGAGCATCAAGCTGGGGAACGTTCCCGTCGAAATCGTGCAGACCCAGGGGCGCGCGGTGAAGATGGCCCGCATCCACCCCCCTGTGTCGAATGAGATTTCACCCGCGAAATCCTCAATTCGGACAAAAAATCGCCGTTAAGGCCTGTGTTCCCCCATTTGCCACCATGCAGGTGAGCCAATGCGGGCGATAATTTGAGAGCTGGACTTGTCTGGAACCGAGCAATGGCTGCTGTGACAAATACCATCAATTTAACCGGACTGGCGCGTGCCATGGTCAACCATGGCTGGCTGTCCGAGGACGATGCCGTGGAGGTGGGGAAACGCGCCAATCAGTCGGGCGTGTCGTTCGTTTCCGAACTGATCAAGGGACGCCGCTTCAAGGCGGACCAGGTGGCGGAATTCGCGTCGATCTCGTTCGGTTTCCCTTTCCTGGATTTGAATGCCATGGACGCCGAGAGCCTTCCTCGGGGCTTGCTCGACCCCAAGTTGGTGCAGAAACGGCGGGTGGTTGCCTTGTATCAGCGTGGCAACAAGCTGTATGTGGGCACCTCCGACCCCACCCATCTGCAGGCACTGGATGAGGTCAAGTTCCAGACCGGTCAAGCGGTCGAGCCAGTGGTGGTGGAAGACGACAAACTGGGCAAGCTGGTCGAGAAGGCCGGCGAGGTCGACGACAACACGATGGCCGTGTTGAACGCCGAAGACCTCAACCTGGATTTTGCCGACGATGAAGCGGTACAAACCCAACAGAACACCGGTGGCATCGAGATCGATGACGCGCCTGTGGTGCGCTATCTGCAGAAAATCATGCTCGACGCCATCAACCTGGGCGCCTCAGACATCCATTTCGAGCCTTACGAGAAGTTTTACCGGATCCGCTATCGTCGCGACGGTATGTTGTACGAAGTCGCGCAGCCGCCGATGGCGATCAAGGACAAGGTGGCTTCACGGATCAAGGTGTTGTCGCGGCTGGATATTTCGGAAAAGCGCGTGCCGCAGGATGGCCGCATGAAAATGGTGTTGTCGAAGAGCCGTTCCATCGATTTTCGGGTCAGCACCTTGCCCACCTTGTATGGCGAAAAGATCGTCATGCGGATTCTGGATCCGACCAGCGCGCAGTTGGGCATCGAGGCGCTGGGATACGAGCCGTGGCAGAAAGAATTGTTGCTGAATGCCGTGCAGCGCCCGTATGGCATGGTGCTGGTGACGGGACCTACCGGATCCGGGAAAACGGTGTCGCTCTATACCTGCCTGAACATTCTCAACAAGCCCGACGTCAATATCTCGACGGCGGAAGACCCGGCGGAAATCCAGTTGCCCGGGGTCAACCAGGTCAACGTCAACGACAAGGCCGGGCTGACGTTCTCGGCGGCGTTGAAATCGTTTCTGCGGCAGGATCCGGACGTCATCATGGTTGGCGAGATTCGTGACCTCGAAACCGCCGACATCGCCATCAAGGCTTCGCAGACCGGACACATGGTGCTGTCCACCCTGCACACCAACGATGCGCCGGGTACCCTGACCCGCCTGCTGAACATGGGGGTGGCGCCGTTCAACGTCGCGTCTTCGGTGATCCTGATTACCGCCCAGCGTCTGGCGCGCCGCCTGTGCACCTGCAAACAGCCAGCCGATATTCCCGATGTGGCGCTGCTGGCCGCTGGTTTTAATGAAGAACAGCTCGATGGCACATGGAAACCGTACAAGCCGATGGGTTGCGATATTTGCGGCGGCACGGGTTACAAGGGGCGAGTGGGTATCTACCAGGTCATGCCCATTACCGATGCCATGACCCGCATCATCCTCAAGGGCGGGGACGAGGCGGACATTGCCGACCAGGCGCGCCGTGAAGGTGTGCGTGACCTGCGTCAGGCCGGACTGTTGAAAGTGTTAGCTGGTCTCACCTCGCTGGAAGAGGTCGAGGCCGTCACCAATATTTAAGGACAAGCGCTATGGCTACGGCAACCGCGGCAAAGGCAGTCAAGGACGGAACCTTCCTGTGGGAAGGCATGGACAAGCGAGGCAAAAAGGTCAAGGGTCAGATGCAGGCCGGCGGCGAGGCTGTGGTCAATTCCCTGCTGCGCAAGCAGGGCATCACGGTGACCAAGGTCAAAAAACAGAGCGCTCTTTTCAGCGGCGCCAAACGCATCACCGACAAGGATGTCACCCTGTTTACCCGGCAACTGGCGACCATGATGAAGGCCGGTGTGCCACTGCTGCAGTCGTTCGACATCGTCGGGCGCGGCCACTCCAATCCGTCGATGCAGCGCCTGCTGGCCGAGATCAAGGCGGATATCGAAAAGGGCAGCAGTCTGACCCAGTCCTTTGGCCGCCACCCCCTCCAGTTCGACGCGCTGTTCTGCAACCTGGTGGGGGCAGGCGAATCGGCGGGTATTCTGGACGGGGTGCTGGAGCGGCTGGCAACCTATAAGGAAAAGATTCTTGCCATCAAGGGCAAGATCAAATCGGCCTTGTTTTATCCGATCTCCATTATCGTGGTGGCATTCGTCATCACGGCCATCATCATGATTTTCGTGATTCCGGCCTTCAAGGATTTGTTCAGCAGCTTTGGCGCCGACTTGCCGGGGCCGACCCTGGTGGTGATGGCGATTTCAGACTTCTTCGTCGAATGGTGGTGGGCGATCTTTGGGATTATTGGCGGCGGGATCTACGCCTTGCTGCAAGCCTGGAAACGTTCGCGCAAGGTGCAGATGTTCATGGACCGCGTCATGCTCAAGCTGCCGATTTTCGGTGCGGTGATCGAAAAAGCCACGATTGCGCGCTGGACGCGCACCTTGTCCACCATGTTCGCCGCCGGCGTGCCGCTGGTCGAGGCGCTGGAGTCGGTGGGCGGCGCGTCGGGTAATCAGGTCTTCGTCGAGGCGACCAACAAGATTCGGGGTGAAGTGGCAACAGGCACCGCGCTGACGGTGGCGATGCAGAACTCGGGGCGCTTTCCCAATATGGTGCTGCAGATGGCCGGCATCGGTGAGGAGTCGGGCGCGCTCGATTCCATGCTGAGCAAGGTGGCCGACTTCTACGAGGCGGAGGTGGATGACGCCGTCGAGGCGCTGTCCAGCCTGATGGAGCCGATCATCATGGTGGTGCTGGGCACGCTCATCGGCGGCATGGTCATCGCCATGTACCTGCCGATCTTCAAAATGGGCTCGGTGGTTTGATGGAGCTGCTGCATGCGGAGCCAGCCCTTTTCATGGGGCTGGTTTTTTTATTGAGCCTGCTGGTCGGCAGTTTCTTGAATGTCTTGATCCATCGCCTGCCTAAAATGATGGAGGCGGAGTGGCACGCGCAGTGCGCCGAGTTGCGCGGCGAACCCGCCCAGGAAACTCCACGCTACAACCTGTGGTTGCCACGTTCGGCTTGCCCGAAGTGCGGCCACCCGATTACAGCACTGGAAAATATCCCGCTCGTGTCCTGGCTGTGGCTGCGCGGCCGCTGCTCGGTCTGCAGCACACCAATCAGCGCCCGTTATCCGCTGGTGGAGTTGCTCACTGCGCTGCTATCGGCTGCGGCAGCGTGGAAGTGGGGCGTGAGCATGCAGACTGTTGGTGCGCTGCTCCTGGTCTGGTCGCTGGTTGCGCTCGCCTTCATCGACCTCGATACCACCCTGCTGCCCGACAGCCTCACTTTGCCGCTGGTGTGGCTGGGTCTGCTGTTCAATCTTCAAGGACATTTCGCCAGCCTGCCGGATGCCGTCATCGGCGCAATCGCAGGCTACGGAGTGCTCTGGGCCGTCTACTGGTTGTTCAAACTCGCCACCGGCAAGGATGGCATGGGCTATGGCGATTTCAAGCTGCTGGCCGCCATTGGCGCCTGGCTTGGCTGGCAGGTGCTCCCCGTCACCCTGTTGCTGTCGTCCGTGGTGGGTGCGGTGATCGGCATCGCGATGATCGTGTTGGTGAAGCATGACCGCCGCGTGCCGATTCCGTTCGGCCCTTATCTGGCTGGCGGCGGGCTGGTGGCGCTGTTTTTCGGGGCGGATTTGACGCAGGCTTATCTCGGTCAATTCTGATGTTCACGGTCGGCCTCACCGGCGGCATCGGCTCGGGCAAGACGACGGTGGCCGACCTGTTTGCGGCGCATGGCGTGCCGGTCATCGACACGGACGTGATCGCACGCGACTTGACGGCATCCGGGGGCGAGGCGCTGCTAGACATTCATGCCACTTTTGGCGATGCCGTGATGCAGGCGGACGGCAGCCTCGACCGCGCGGCCCTGCGCCGGCGCGTGTTTGCCGACCCCCAGGCCCGGCGTGCACTCGAAGCCATTCTCCATCCGCGCATCAGGCGCGCCGTCGAGCAGATGCGCGGGCAACTCGACGCCCCCTATGCCCTGGTCGTGATTCCGCTGTTGATGGAAACCGGCGGTTACCATGACCTGCTCGACCGCGTGCTGGTGATCGACTGCTCCGAAGACCTGCAGATTGCGCGGGTGATGGCGCGCAGCGGCCTCAGCCGTGACGAGGCGACAGCCATCCTGTCTGCACAGGCCGGCCGTGGCGAACGGCTGGCTGCAGCCGATGACGTCATCGACAATTCCGCCTCGATGGAGCATCTGCCCGACCGGGTGGCGACGTTGCATCAAGGCTATCTCGACCTGGCACGTGCGGCTTCGGCTTGATTTTCCGCCGGGATAGGCGACAATCGACCGATACTAACGAGCGTTCAACCCGACGCGTGACCGCGTGATCCAATACGAATATCCCCTGAGCGAACGCATTCGCACCCTGCTGCGGCTGGAAGACCTGTTCGACCGCTACGATGCCTTTGCCGCCTCGGCAGGTTCGCATGCGCATCATGCCGCCCTGCTGACCTTGTTCGAACTGGCGGAAGTGTCGGCGCGCGCAGACCTCAAATCCGATCTGCTGCAGGAACTGGAGCGGCAGAAAACCGCGTTGACCGCGCTGCGAGGCAATCCGAATGTCGAGACCACCATGCTGGGCAAGGTGCTGACGGCGATCGATCTCGCGCTTCAGGGGCTGCAGCGGGTGCCGCTTAAGGTCGGCCAGCACCTGCGCGAAGACGAATGGCTGATGGCCATCAAGCAGCGGGCGGCGATTCCCGGCGGGATGTGCGAATTCGATTTGCCGGCTTACCATTACTGGCTGCATCAGGCAGTCGAGGTTCGGGTCGAGCAGCTGCAGCTCTGGCTGGCCCCGTTCCTGCTCATTCGCAATGCGGTTGATGTCGTGCTCGGGCTGTTGCGCGACAGTGGCCAGCCCGAACTGCAACTTGCCGAAAAGGGCAGCTACCAGCGCATGCTCGAATCGCGCAACCCGCAGTTGATTCGCGTCACCCTGGTTGACAGCCTGCCGTGCGTGCCGGAGATCTCGGCCAACAAGTACATGCTCAACATCCGGTTTGTGCAGCCGGGTGCCGGCCAGGTGCGCGCATGCACCGACCAGCCGGTTCATTTTGACCTGACCTTTTGTGCGTTATGAAATCAGCCGACAAACGCCCTGTTGTGGCCTGCCCAATTTGCGCGGCCGAAGTCATCTGGACGGCTGAAAACCGCTGGAAACCGTTTTGCAGCGAACGCTGCAAGCTGATTGATCTCGGTCAGTGGGCCACCGAAAGCTACCGCGTCCCCACCGAGGAACGGGAAACCGACGACGCCCCTCGACAGTAGGTTTTTTATCCGCAAAGGACGCGAAGTGGAAGCCGTGAAATCTTGCGCGGGTTCAGGAAAACCCTTCGCGATTCTTCGCGTCCTTCGCGGACAAGACCTTATTTCTTGTACGTCTTGACGCCGCTCTCGGTGCCCAGCAGCAGCACATCGGCGCCGCGTCGCGCAAACAATCCATTCGTCACCACGCCGACCAGGTGATTGATCGCGGTCTCAAGTGAGACCGGGTCGACGATCGACAGGCCGTGGACGTCGAGGATAAGATTGCCGTTGTCGGTGGTGAAGCCCTCGCGCAGGCGCGGCTGGCCGCCAAGCTTCACCAGTTCGCGCGCGACGTACGAACGCGCCATCGGAATCACCTCGACCGGCAGCGGAAACGTTCCGAGCACGTCGACCAGCTTGCTGCCATCTGCAATGCAGATGAACTGCTTGCTGCAGGCCGCGACGATTTTTTCCCGCGTCAGCGCACCGCCGCCGCCTTTCACCATGGCGAAGTGCTCGGTGATTTCATCCGCGCCATCGACATAGATTTCAAGTTCGCCGACGCTATTCAGGTCCAGCACCTGGATGCCATGGCTTTTCAGGCGGTTGGCAGTGGCCTCCGAACTGGCCACGGCGCCGTCGATGCGGCCTTTCACCTCGGCCAGCGCGTCGATGAAATAGTTGGCCGTCGAGCCCGTGCCCACCCCGATGATGCCGCCCTTGGCATACTCGACCGCAGCACGTGCCACGGCTTGCTTCAGTTCGTCTTGAGTCATGATATTTCGTCGATTTGGATTCAGCCCGCTAAGATAGCGGCATCGCCCCTTTTTTACAAACCATGTACCTGCTGCTGCCATGAGCCATCCTGATGATTACCTCGAACGCATCCTGACCTCGCGCGTCTACGACGTGGCGGTGGAAACGCCGCTCGACGTGGCCCACAACCTGTCGCGTCGCCTCAACAACCAGATTTTGCTGAAGCGTGAAGACCTGCAGCCGGTGTTTTCATTCAAATGTCGCGGCGCCTACAACAAGATGGCCAAGCTGAAGCCTGCCCAGCTGGCACGTGGCGTGGTCGCGGCCTCGGCTGGCAACCATGCCCAAGGGGTGGCGTTGGCTGCGCAAAAGCTTGGCGTGTCGGCGATCATCGTGATGCCGGCGACCACGCCCCGGATCAAGGTTGACGCCGTGGTCGCGCGCGGCGCGCAGGTGATCCTGCATGGCGACAATTACGACGAAGCCTGTGACCATGCCACCCAGCTGGCCAAGGAGGCAAAAGCGACCTTCGTCCATCCTTATGACGACCCGGACGTGATCGCGGGGCAGGGCACCGTGGCGATGGAATTGCTGCGCCAGCATCCCGGACCGATCCACTCGATTTTCATCCCGGTTGGCGGCGGCGGGCTGATCGCCGGCATGGCGGCCTATATCAAGCGGCTGCGACCGGATATCCGCATTGTCGGCGTCGAACCCGAGGATGCCGACGCGATGGCGCGCTCGCTGTGCAAGCGCAAGCGCATCACGCTGCCGCGCGTGGGGATCTTTGCCGATGGCGTGGCGGTGAAAAGGGTGGGCAAGGAAACCTTCCGGCTGGCGCAGCTGTATGTCGACGAAATCATCCGGGTCAACAACGACGCCATCTGCGCGGCGATCAAGGACGTGTTCGAGGATACCCGGTCGATTCTGGAGCCTGCCGGCGCTCTGTCCATCGCCGGGATGAAGGCAGCCATCACCGGCGACAAGCTCAAGGGCAAGACGCTGGTGGCGGTGGCCTCCGGCGCCAACATGAATTTCGATCGTTTGCGCCATATCGCCGAGCGCGCCGAGCTGGGCGAAAAGCGCGAGGCCGTGCTGGCCGTCACCATCCCCGAGACGCCCGGCAGCTTCAAGACCTTTTGCGGTTTGCTGGGCGCGCGCAATATCACCGAATTCAACTATCGGTATTCCGACCCCAAGGTGGCGCGCGTGTTTGTCGGGCTGTCGGTGGCGGGACCCGGCGAGGGCACGCGTGCGGTCGAACTGCTGGAGCGTCATGGGCTCGAGGCCATCGACCTGACGCACAATGAGATGGCCAAACTGCATATTCGCCATCTGGTCGGCGGGCGGGCGCCCGAGGCGGTGAACGAAGTGCTGTACCGTTTCGAGTTTCCCGAACGCCCCGGCGCGCTGATGCTGTTCCTGCAGAACATGAGCCACGGCTGGAACATCAGCCTGTTTCACTACCGCAACCACGGCACCGACTATGGCCGCGTGCTGGTCGGCATTCAGGTGCCGGAAAAAGAAAAGCCCAGCTTCCAGAAGTTTCTGGATGGGCTGGGCTACCGGTATTGGGACGAGTCCCGCAATCCGGCGTATACGCTGTTTCTGGCCTGAAGCTTACTTCTTGGTGCCGCAGGTGTTGACGCCGATCAGGCTGTAGGCCGGGCAGAACTTGAACACGCCGGTGGCGAGCGGCACCACGCCGATCCAGGCCCATACCGGACCGCCCATCAAGGCCCAGGCGATGAGGGCGAGGCCTGCAAGAATACGGATGATGCGATCGATGCTGCCAACGTTGGATGACATGGTGTGCTCCTGAAAAGTGTTGAGGGTTACCTCAATGAGGTGAATCCACTATAGCGGCTCTTGCGGTTTCTGTTTGTGACCGGCGTCACCAAACCGGCTCAGGCTTCAGATGACAGCCTGGCACGGTCCGCCACGGCGATGTGTCCGCGCGCCAAGCTGATGCAGCCCGCATCTTCCAGTTTCTTCAGCGCCCGGCTGACCGCCTCGCGGCTGGCGCCGATCTGGGCGGCCAGTTTCTCGTGCGTGGTTTCCAGGCTGCCCTCGCTCAACGACAGCATCAAGGCGGCAAGACGCCGCGTCAGCGAGCGGAAGGCGACATCCTCCACCCGCTGCATCATCAGCGCCAGCCGTTCGGAAAACAGACCGAACACGTAATGCCGGAAGGGCGGATGATCGGCTATCAGCGTATCGAAAAACTCATGGGGCAAGGCCGCCAGCACAACGTCGGTGACTGCCTGTCCGCGCGCCGGATACAGCGCTTCCCCCATCAGGCAACTGGTGCTGACGATGCAGGATTCCCCGGCTTGAATGCGGTACAACTCGATCTCGTGCCCATCTGGCGTGCTGCGCATGACCTGGATTTCTCCGGCGATTAGCAGCGGAAACGCGCGGCAGCGGTCGCCCGCTTCAAACAGCGCCCCGCCGCGGGATACCTGCATCCACTGCGGACGATGCGGCAGGCGGTCCTGCAGCGAAGCATCCAGTCCGCGCAGGGCAGGAAAAGCCGCCAGCAGGGCCGACAAGTCGTTCGGTTCCGGAGCGGGTTCGGGAGACGTCATCGGGTAATCGTCCGGGGCTGGAAGGAGCCATCAATATAGTGGAATTTGCCCAGACGGCGGCAAGGGGGCTGCATGTTACTCTCGCGCCATGTTGCGAATAACCGTTTTTTTTCTGTTGGGGGGGCTGCTGGCGGCGCCAGTCTGGGCGGCTTCGGGCGATGCCGCCGTGATGGAGGCGCAGCAGGCGTTTGCTGCACGCAAGCCCGTCACGCTCGAACGGGCGGCGCGGGCAGTCCCGGCCGACCATGTGCTGCTGCCCTACGTCGACTATTGGCGCCTGTCGGCGACGGGCCGTCATGACGATACGCGTACAGCCGATTTCCTGTCGCGTTATCCCGGCAGCCGCGTGGCCGAACTGGTTCGTGCCGACTGGCTGAAGTCGCTGGGGGCACGGGGCGCGTGGGCGAATTATCTGGCGGAATTCCCCCGCCTCGTCAAACCGGATGCGACGCATCAGTGTTACGCGCATCGTGCCGAATGGGCGCAAGGCAATCGAAGCCGATTGGGCGAGGCGATTGCGATGTGGTTCACCGGACGCGACCTGCCTTCGGCCTGCACGCCGATGTTCTCCCAGCTGATCGAGGCGGGCCTGCTGGGCCCGGAGGATATCTGGCGGCGCATCCGCCTGGCGCTTGAGGCGGGCAACCCCAACGTGGCCAAGGCGATTGCCCGCGGCCTGCCCGAGGGGCAGCGTCCGTCGCCTTCACTGTTTGACCGGGCCAACCGCGATTTATTAGCCCTGCTGAACGGGACCATGCTGGATCTGGGCCAGCGCGGCGACCGCGAGATTGCGCTGTATGCCCTCGATCAACTGGCCAGACGGGGGTCGGCCGAGGCGGTCCGCGCCTTGACCAGGCTGGCGGGCCAACTGCCCGCCAATGAGATCAGCATTGCCTGGGCGCGCCTAGCCAGCTGGGCTGCACGACGTCACGAAAAAGACGCCCTGGCCTGGTTCCAGCGGGCGGGGATCGGGGCGGTGAATGATTACCAGCGCGAGTGGTGGGTGCGCGCCGCGCTGCGGGCCGGCGACTGGCAGGGCGTGCGGGTCGCGATCGACAGCATGGCCCCCGCCACGCAAGCTCTGCCCGAGTGGCGCTATTGGCGTGGCCGTGCGATGCAGGCGACCGGCCAGCGCATCGTGGCCAACGTCATTTTCCTGGCCTTGTCGCGCGAACATCATTACTACGGACAGCTGGCGCAGGAGGAACTGGGGCCCGTCATGCGCGCACCCACCGTCAACATCAAGATGGGGGGCGAGGACGTGACGACCATCGCCCGTCACCCCGGCATCGTGCGGGCGCTGGCGCTGCGCGATCTGGGCTTGCGCAGCGATGCCAGCCAGGAATGGAACTGGGCGATCAGGGAATTCTCGGACGCGCAGTTGCTTGCCGCCGCCGAACTGGCGCGGCGCATGGAATGGTATGACCGCGCCATCAATACCGCCGAGCGCACCCGTGACCTGCATGATTTCGAATTGCGTTTCCTCGCGCCGTATCGCGATCTGGCGCAACAAGCCGCGCGCGACAATCAGCTCGACGAAGCCTGGGTGTTCGGCCTGATGCGGCAGGAAAGCCGCTTCGTCAACGTCGCGCGTTCCAGCGTTGGTGCGTCTGGCCTGATGCAGATCATGCCGGGCACCGCCCGCTGGATTGCGCGGCGACTCGGCATCAAGGGATTTGACCTGAGCGAGATGCGCGACCCGGCCCGAAACATCCAGTTCGGCGCGTATTACCTGAAACACGTGCAGACCAGCCTGGATGATTCGCCGGTGCTGGCGACCGCTGCCTACAATGCCGGTCCCGGTCGCGCACAGCGTTGGCGCGATACCCGCCCGATGGAAGCTGCGATCTACATCGAGTCGATCCCGTTTGGCGAAACCCGTGATTACGTCAAGAAGGTGATGAGCAACGCCATGTATTACGCGGTGCGCTTCGGCCAGCCCTCGGTGTTGCTGAAAGACCGGCTGGGGACCATTCCACCCCGCAATGTTCCGATCGAACCTGCGGTGTAATCGGAACCGCCGCTGGAACTCGGACGGCTGGACGATTAGAATCAATCACGCCTTATCTATTCAGAACCACCCACATCATGAAGATTGAACGTATCTGTGTGCTCGGCGGGTCCGGCTTTGTCGGCCTCCAACTGGTCAGCCTGCTCGCCGCGCGCGGCCTCAAGGTGCGCGTGCTGAGCCACCGCCGCGAGCGGGCCAAGGAACTGATCCTGCTGCCCACCGTGGAAGTGGTCGAGGCCGACGTGCATGACCAGCACCAGCTGATCCAGCAGTTCCGGGGCATGGATGCGGTCATCAATCTGGTCGGCATCCTGCATGAGAAAAAGATCGGCCGTGTCGACTTGCCCAATGCGCGCCGGGGCGACTTCCAGAAGGTCCACATCGAGTTGACCCGCAAGGTCATTCACGCCTGCGGCGAAGCGGGTGTGCATCGCCTGCTGCACATGAGCGCGCTTGGCGCCGACCCCAACGCGCGCTCGGGATACCAGCGCTCCAAGGGCATTGCCGAAGCGCTGGTGCGCGAGGCTGGCATCCAGCACGTCGAGCACGAAAGCTGGTACCTGAACGGCCCCAAATTCATCCACGGCCATGGCCTCAACGTCACCCTTTTCAGGCCGTCAGTGATCTTCGGCCGCGGCGACTCGTTCCTGTCCATGTTCGCGAGCCTGTTGAAGCTGTTCCCTGTGCTGCCGCTTGCGTCCGCCAACTGCCGCTTCGCGCCGGTGCATGTCGACGACGTCGCCCGCGCGTTTGCCGACAGTCTCGACAACCCCGCAACCTACGCCCAGACTTATGAATTGTGCGGCCCTAAGGCCTACACCCTGCGGGAACTGGTGCGCTATGTCGGGATGCTGATAGGCAAGAAGCCCCGCATCATTCCCCTGGGCGAGATGCTGTCCTACCTGCAGGCCTTTGCACTGGAATGCATGCCGGGCAAAAAGCTGATGACCCGCGACAACCATTACGCCATGCGCGTGGACAACGTCTGCAGCGGGGGCTGGCCGGCGGTGTTCGACTTTGCGCCTGCCGCGCTCGAGGCTGTCGCCCCCGAATACCTGCGCGGCGATTCACCGCGCGAACGGTACGAGGGATACCGCGAACACGCCCGCCGTTAATCCCGCCCTGCCGCGATGAAAACCTACATCGTTGGCGGTGCGGTGCGTGACCGCTTGCTGGGGCTGCCAGTGGCTGACCGCGATTACGTCGTCGTCGGCGTCACGCCCGACGAGATGCTGGCCCGGGGCTTCCAGCCGGTCGGCAAGGATTTCCCCGTTTTTCTCCATCCCGATACGCACGCCGAATATGCGCTGGCGCGCACCGAGCGCAAGTCCGGTCACGGCTACAAGGGCTTCAAGGTCTTTGCCGCGCCCGAGGTGACGCTGGAAGAAGACCTGCTGCGGCGCGACCTCACCATCAACGCCATCGCAGAGGATGAAACCGGCGCGCTGATCGACCCCTACGGCGGCCAGCGCGATCTCGACGCCAGGCTGTTCCGTCACGTCAGCGAGGCCTTTGCAGAAGACCCGGTGCGGATTCTGAGAGTGGCGCGCTTTGCCGCGCGCTTCACTGATTTTGCGGTTGCATCTGAAACGCTGGCTCTGATGCGCAGCATGGTGGACAACGGCGAAGTCGATGCGCTGGTGCCCGAGCGGGTGTGGCAGGAAGTGGCGCGCGGCTTGATGGAAGCCAGGCCGTCGCGGATGTTCCATGTGCTGCGCGACTGCGGCGCGCTGGCCCGTCTGTTTCCCGAAATCGATTGCCTGTTCGGCGTGCCGCAGCCGCCGCAACATCACCCGGAAGTCGATACCGGCGTGCACATCATGCTCGTTGTCGACTGGGCTGCCAAACAACATTTCAGCCTACCCGTGCGCTTTGCTGCGCTCACCCACGACCTTGGCAAGGGCGTTACCCCGCCCGAATTTTGGCCCAGGCATCACGGCCACGAGGCAAAGAGTGTCGGACTGGTGCGCGCCCTTAGCGAGCGCATTCGTGTTCCAGCAGACTGCCGTGAGCTGGCAGTCGCGGTTGCACGCGATCACGGCAATGTCCACCGCGCGCTGGAACTGCGCGCCGCCACGGTCGTCGAACTGCTGGAGCGGGTCGATGCGTTTCGACGGCCGCAACGCTTCGGCGAATTCTTACAGGCCTGCGAATGCGATTTTCGCGGCCGCCCCGGCTACGAGACTCGCGATTTTCCAGCGACGGTGTATCTGGAACAAGCGCTTGCCGCCGCACGTGGTGTCGATGCCGGGGCGGTTGCGCGCAGCGTTGCGCCCGACAGGATTCGCGACGCGGTATTCCGGGCGCGGGCCGCTGCCGTCGAGATTTGGCGCAGACAACTAGTTTGAGGATAAACCATGCCCTACAGTGAACAAACCGTGCAGTCCGTGCGTCCTTGGTCGGACAAAACTTTCAGTTTCACGCTCACTCGCCCGCAGGATTTCGCGTTTGAAAACGGCGAATTCGTCACCATCGGACTGAAGCGCGAAGGCAAGCTGGTGGCGCGCGCGTATTCCATCGTTTCCACCGCCGACCACGATCATCTGGAGTTTCTCAGCATTCACGTCCCGGAGGGCCCGCTCACCAGCCAGCTGGCGAGTATCCGCCCCGGCGACAGCGTGTGGGTCAACAGCAAAACTACCGGCTCGCTCACGCTCAACCATGTATTGCCGGGGCGCACGCTGTATTTGCTCGCCACCGGAACCGGGCTGGCACCGTTCATGAGCCTGATCCGCGACCCTGAACTCTATGCCCTTCATGAACGCGTGGTGCTGGTGCATTCGGTGCGTACGGTTGCGGAATTGGCCTACCGGACCGAGATCGAGGCCCTGGACAACGCCAGGCTTGATTATGTGCCGACGGTGACGCGCGAACCGTTCACTACATCTGAACGCGGCGGTGACCTGTTCCGCTCGGGCAGGCTGTCGCAGCGTCTCGGCCTGCCCGTGCCCGATCCCGCGCAGGATCGCGTGATGATCTGCGGCAACCCGGCGATGACGCGCGAATTGACGCAGCATCTCAAGAACGCAGGCTGGACGCTAACCAACCATCGTGGCGTCGGTAATTTCACCACTGAAGTTGCCTTCGTCGTACACCACGAATAAGCCGCCGCGCTTTCCGCGCGGCGGCAGATATCACGCTGTCTGGTTTCAGAATGCAGCGTCCCTTGTCACAATGGTCTCCAACCGAATGTGGGGACAGGCTGATGCGCGCGTGGACAGGTTTTTTGCTGCTGGGGTGGGTGTTGTCGACAAGTGCGGCGACGGTCGAGATGTTCAGCCCGCAGGGGACGAGCAAGTCCGTGCGGCAGGTGCAGGCCCGCTTCAGCCAGCCGGTGGTCGCGCTGGGCGATCCACGCGCGGCCGATCCGTTCGAGGTTAATTGTCCGGCAACCGGTAGCGGCAAATGGCTGGACGACCGCGTCTGGGTGTATGACTTCGCGCGTGATCTGCCCGGCGCAGTGCGGTGCGAATTCAAGCTGCGTGCGGGCCTGAAGGACGCGGCCGGACAGGCGGTGAAAGCAGAAACCTTCCAGTTCGATACCGGCGGTCCGCAGGTCAGCGCGCTGCGTCCTTTCGAGGGCGACAGTGCGATCGACGAGCGGCAGGCGTTTGTGCTGGTGTTCGATGCGGCGGTGAAACCGGGCACGCTGGCCCGCCACGCGTCGTGCCGGGTATCGGGGCTGGCCGAGCGCATCGAGGTGGAGGTGCTGCAGGGTGCGGCGCGCGAGACCGCCCTGCAGCCGCTGAAAGCCAACAACGATCCGCTGTTCCGCCGCCGTTTCGCGCCCAATGCGGCAACGACCGAAGTGCTGCGCTGCAAGCGGCCCTTGCCCAACGAGGTGGACGTCAGCCTGGTGATCGATCCCGGCGTGGAGGCGTCCAACGGGCTGGTCAGCCAGGCGATGCAGACCTTTGCGTTCAAGGTGCGGCCGGCCTTCCGCGCGCGCGCCGTGTGCGGCAAGCTCAACGCGCGCGCGGCGTGCAATCCGCTGGCCGCGATCCGGGTCGATTTCGGCGGCGCAATCAGGCGTGAAGACGCCCGCCAGGTGCGGCTCGCCGGCCCTGACGGGCGCACCTGGACCGCAAAGGCGGACGATGACGGATCGGACAACCCGTGGGTGGACAACCTGCGGTTTGCCGGGCCGTTTCCCGAAAAGGCCACGCTCAGCCTGAGCCTGCCCGCCGGGATGCGTGACGAGGATGGCCGCACACTGGTCAACGCCGCGCTGTTTCCGCTGGCGATCCGTACCGACGATTTTCCGCCGCTGGCCAAGTTTTCCGCATCGTTCGGGGTGCTCGAAGCCGCGCATCCTGTGCTGCCCGTGACCTTGCGCAACCTGGAAACCGGCACCGATCACCGGTCGTTGGCGGTGCCGGGCAAACTGGCGGCGGTGCGCGAAGGCGGCGACAGCATGGTGATTGGCTGGCTGACGTATCTGGAAAGCGTGCGCTACGGCCGGGATGTTCCGAATGCCAACAAGAAGAAGCCGCCCACCCGTCAGCCAGCGGGCAGCTTTTCGGTGCTGGCAAAAGCCAGCCCGCTGGCCGAATTTGCCGTGCCCAAGCCGGGCGGCGCCGAGGCATTCGAGGTGATCGGCATTCCGCTGGCCGGCCCCGGATTCTATGTGGTCGAGCTCGCCAGTCCCAAGCTCGGTGCGGCATACCTGGACGGACGGACCCCGTTTCACACCCACACGGCGGCGCTGGTGACCAATCTGGTCGCGCACTTCAAGGCCGGGCGCGAGTCCTCGCTGGTGTGGGTGACGGCGCTGGACAGCGGTCAGCCGGTCGCGGACGCGCAGGTGGCGGTGAGCGACTGCAACGGCAAAGTGAAATGGCAGGGCAGCACCGACGCGCAGGGGCGTGCGCGCATCGCGCAGGCACTGGGTGAGGCCAAACGCTGCAGGCACTGGCCGGGCGGCTGGTTCGTTTCGGCGCGCGTGGACAAGGATCGAACTTTTACCTTGTCGTCGTGGGACAACGGCATTGAGTCCTGGCGTTTCAACCTGCCTTCGAGCGACGTGTGGACGCCGGAAATCGCGCACAGCGTGCTCGACCGCAGCCTGTTCCGCGCGGGCGATACGGTGGCGATGAAGCATTTCATTCGCCTGCGTTCAGGGCGCGGCTTTGCGCTGCCGGCTCAAAAAACCCTGCCGAAGAAGCTGACCCTGACGCACGTCGGTAGCGGTCAGTCCACCACGTTGCCGGTGACATTCGACAGGCAGGGCATCGCCGACACCCAATGGGCGATCCCGCGCGAGGCCCGATTGGGCGCGTACGACATCCTGCTGGGCGAAGGTGCGAACGCGCACCTGTCGGGCCAGTTCACGGTGGCCGCCTTCCGCCTGCCGACGATGCGCGCGCAGATCAGCCTGCCGCAAGCCGAGCTGGTGCGTGCACCCTCCACCCATGTCGATATCGGCGTGCAGTATCTATCGGGCGGCGGCGCGAGCCTGCAGCCGGTCAAGTTGCGCAGCCTGGTCGAGCCGGCACGCTATCGCAGCACGGCCTTACCCGACGCGACGTTCGCCAACGGCACGGTCAAGGAAGGGGTCACCCGCGACGATACGGTGGGTGACAGCTTTTATGAGCTGGAAGATGGCGCCGACCCGGTTGTACCTCCGACTAAACAGGCCTTGGCACGGACGCAGGCAGCCACCCTCGACCAAGCCGGCGCGGCGCGGCTGACGGTGAGTGGCCTGCCGCAGGCCGACACATTGCAGACGCTGCAGCTGGAACTCGATTATCAGGATGCCAGCGGCGTCACGCAGACGGTCTCGCGCCGTGCGACGCTGTGGCCGGGGCAGCGCATTCCAGGCATCGCCATCCGCGACTGGAACGCGCGCGACAAGATGCGCTATACGCTGGCAGTGATCGACCCCAACGGCAAGCCGGTGGCGGGCGCGCGCGTCGAATCCGACATTTTCACGGAACGCACCTTCAGCCATCGCAAGCGCCTGATCGGTGGTTTCTATGCCTACGAGAATACCCGCGAGGTGAAGCGGGTGGCGGCCGGGTGTGCGGGCGAGACCAATGCCCGCGGCCAGCTTGCCTGCGCGATCAAGCCGCCCGCGCGCGGCAATCTGATCGTGCGCGTCAAGACCACGGACGCGGCGGGGCGCAGCGTCTATGCCCACCGCGACATGTGGGTGGCGGGCAGCGACGATGCCTGGTTCCCCGGCGACGATTCCGATCGCATGGACGTGTTGCCCGAACAGCCGAAGTACGAACCGGGCCAGACCGCCGAGTTGCAGGTGAAGCTGCCGTTCCATTCCGCCACTGCGCTGGTTACGGTGGAGCGCGAAGGCGTGCTGGACAGCTTCGTGGTGCCATTGTCCGCGTCGTCGCCGACCGTCCGGCTGCCGATCAAGCCGAACTACGCGCCGAATGTGGTTGTCTCGGTGCTGGCAGTGCGCGGACGGGTGGGCGAACCAGCCCCCACCGCGCTGCTCGATCTGGGCAAGCCGGCCTACAAACTGGGCGCGGCGAGCCTGCGCGTGGGCGAGCGCGGGCACGCGCTGAAGGTCAGCGTCAGCACGCCCAGTCCGGTGTACAAAGTGCGCGAGCACGTCCCGGTGAGCGTGAAGGTGACGCGCGCCGATGGCGGCAAGCTGCCCGCCGGCGCCGAGGTCGCACTGGCCGCGGTGGACGAGGGCCTGCTCGAACTAGCGCCGAACACGAGCTGGAAACTGCTCGACGCGATGATGGCGAAGCGGCCGTGGGAAGTGGAGACTGCCACCGCGCAGATGCAGGTGGTCGGCAAGCGCCACTATGGCCGCAAGAGCCTGCCGCCGGGCGGCGGGGGCGGCAAGCTGCCGACGCGCGAACTGTTCGACACGCGCGTACTGTGGCAGGCGCGCGTCAAACTCGATGCCAACGGCCGCGCCCAGGTGACCGTGCCGCTGAACGACAGCCTGACGAGTTTCCGCATTGTCGCCGTGGCGCATGCGGGTACGGGCTTTTTTGGCGACGGTGACACCCGCATCCAGACGCGGCAGGATGTGATGCTGCTGGCCGGGCTGCCGCCGGTGGTGCGCGAAGGCGATGCGTTTGCCGCCGGCTTCACCGTGCGCAACGGCAGCGATCGACCGCAGAAAGTGACGCTCACGCCGGCACTCAGCGCGGATGGTTCGGCCATGGCCCTGTCGCCGCAAACCGTGACCCTGGCAGCGGGCGAGGCGCGCAGCGTGAGCTGGCCGGTGATCGTGCCGGCGGGTGTCGGCACACTCGTCTGGACGCTCAAAGCCGACAGTGCCGGCGGCAGCGATGCGCTCAAGCAAGCGCAACAGGTGATGCCTGCCGTGCCCACCCGGGTGATGCAGGCGACGCTGCTGCAGCTCGATGGCAGCCATGCGCTGCCGGTCGCGCGCCCTGCCGATGCGCTGGCCGGACGTGGCGGCGTGGCGGTCAGCGTCGCGCCGACACTGTCGGGCAATCTTGCCGACATGCGCGACTTCATGCGCACCTATCCCTACACCTGCATCGAACAGCGCGTTTCGCGCGCGCTGGCGCTTGACGACGCAAACCTGTGGAAGGATGCGGCAGCCCGCCTGTCCGCGCACCTCGACCGCAATGGCCTGCTCCGCTTCTTTGCCAGCGAGGCGCTCCCCGGCGACGCGGTGCTGACCGCCTATGTGCTCGCAACGGCCCATGCCGCGCGCCAGCCGCTTCCGGAGGCCGCGCGCGACGCCATGCTCGATGGCCTGGAGGCGTTCGTGGCGGGTCGCCTGCGCACCGAGGGCATCGGTTTTGCTGATGGTCATCTGCGCAAGCTCTCGGCCATCGAGGCGCTGGCGCGCTATGGTCGCGCCACGCCGGACATGCTGGACGCGCTTGCGCTGGGGGCGAACCAGAGCGTGCCGAATGCGTGGCCGACTTCCGCGCTGATCGACATGATTTCGATCCTGCAGCGACTCGCCAGCGTGCCCGACCGCGAAGCGAAATTGAAACAGGCGGTGGCGCAACTGCGCGCCCGCATGGACCTGCGCGGGACCACGCTCAACTGGTCGGGCAACACGCGCGACGACCTGTGGTGGCTGATGGTGTCGCCCGACCTCAACGCCGCGCGGGCGCTGGCCGTGCTGCAGATGGTGCCCGAGATGCAGGCCGACTTGCCGCGCATCGCACGCGGCCTGATGGCACGCCAGCAGCAGGGGCGCTGGGACCTGACCACGGCGAACGCCTGGGCACGCATCGCGCTGGATCGTTTCTCGACGCAGTTCGACGCTGCGCCGGTCAAGGGCGAAACTCGCGCCGAACTCGCAGGCGCCAGCCGCACCCTTGCCTGGCCGAAACCGCAGGCGGTCGAGCTGCCGTGGCCGGCCACGCCGGGCGAACTGCGCCTGACCCAGCAGGGCAGCGGCAAACCCTGGGTCACGGTCAGCAGCCGCGCGGCGGTGCCGCTGAAAACCGCACTGGAGTCCGGCTACAGCATCCAGCAGAGTGTGACGCCGGTGCAGCAGGCCACCCCCGGCACATGGACGCGCGGCGACCTTGCGCGGGTGACGCTGACGATCGATGCGCAGGCCGACATGAGCTGGGTGGTGGTCGATGCGCCCATTCCTGCGGGGGCCAGCGTGCTGGGCAGCGGGCTGGCCGGCGAATCGTCGCTGCTGGATCGCGGCAGCCGCCAGCACGGCGCGGCCTGGCTCGCCTTCGAGGAACGCCCGTTCGACCGCTATCGCGCGTATTACGCCTGGGTGCCCAAGGGCCGGTTCACGCTCGACTACACCCTGCGGCTCAACAATCCGGGCCACTTCAAGCTGCCCGCGACGCGGGTCGAGGCGATGTACCAGCCCGAGCAGTTTGGCGAACGCCCCAATGCCGATTGGGACGTGATGCCGTGAATCGGTGTGTCTGGGCGGCGGTCGGCGCCTGCGCGCTGTTGACCGCCTGCGGCGCGGCCCCCGACCTCGCGCAGATCCAGCAGCAGCACCCTCCTTCGTCGGCCTGGCTGCTCGACCGCCACGGTGCGGTGATGCAGGAAGTACGTGTCGACTTCAGCCGCCGGCAGGGTGAGTGGCAAGTCCTGTCGGCCATCTCGCCGACCCTGACGCGCACGGTGGTGGCGTTCGAGGACAAGCGCTTCGACGACCACGGCGGCGTCGATGGGCGCGCGCTGGCTCATGCCGTGTGGCAAAACTTCAAGGGTGAAAACCGGCGCGGCGCCAGCACGCTGACGATGCAGCTGGCCGGCTTTCTGCAGCCCGAGCTTGCGTCGGGCGCGCGCAAGGGCTTGTGGGGAAAGCTACGGCAAATGGTCGCGGCGTGGCGGCTCGAGCGCAGCCTCAGCAAGCCGCAGATTATGGAAGCCTATCTGAACCTGGCGCCGTTTCGCGGCGAGGCGCGCGGGGTGGCGGCAGCGTCCAACATGCTGTTCGGCAAGGGCGCGTCGGCGCTCACCGAAGACGAAGCCTTGCTGCTGGCCGCGCTGCTGCCGGCGCCGCAGGCGTCGACCGAGCGGGTCGCCGCGCGGGCCTGCCGCTATGCGAAGCAGCCCACGGACAGCGCGGCCTGCGTTCACCTGCAGCGGCTGGCGCACGCGGCCTTGCCCGGTCAGTCGGCCTGGGCGATGGCCGATGCGGCGCCGCACCTCGCCCCCCATTTGACGCTCGCAGCGGGGTCGCGCATTCGCACCACGCTCGATCTCGGCCTGCAGCGCCGCGCAATGGCCGTGCTCGAATCGCAGGTGTCGCAACTGGCTGGCGAAGACGTGGAAGATGGCGCGGTGCTGGTGCTCGATAATGCCAGCGGCGAGGTGCGGGCCTACGTTGGCAGCCGCCGGGGCGCGCGCCAGCATCAGGTCGACGGCGTGCGCGCGATGCGGCAGGCGGGATCAACCTTGAAACCGTTCCTGTATGCGCTGGCGATCGAGAAACGCATCCTGACTGCGGCGTCATGGCTGGATGACAGCCCGGTGGCGATCACCACGCCTTCCGGGCAATACGTGCCGCAAAACTACGACCGGCAGTTCAAGGGGCGGGTGAGCGCGCGCACCGCGCTGGCGGGCAGCCTCAACGTGCCGGCGGTGCGCACCCTGCTGCTGACCGGCGTGGAGCCGTTCCACCAGCGCCTGCTGCAACTGGGCCTGCCGCTGGCGCGCGACGCCGATTTCTACGGCTATGCACTGGCGCTGGGCGCACCCGAAGTGGATTTGTGGTCATTGACCAACGCCTATCGTGCGCTGGCCAATGGCGGGCGCGCCAACTCAGCCCGGCTGCTGCCGGGGCAGGCCGCGGCGTTCAGGCCGGTGGTCAATCCTGCAGCAGCTTTCATCGTGGCCGACATCCTGTCTGACCGCGCTGCGCGCAGCGTCACCTTCGGCCTCGAAAACCCGCTCGCCACCCCGTTCTGGAGCGCCGTCAAGACCGGCACCAGCAAGGACATGCGCGACAACTGGTGCGTCGGGTTTTCGCAGCGTTATACCGTCGGGGTGTGGGTGGGCAACTTCGACGGCCGGCCGATGCGGGGCGTGTCCGGCGTCACCGGTGCTGCGCCGGTGTGGCTGGAGCTGATGCAGGCGCTGCACGCCCAGCCGGACAAGGCGCCAGCCGCGCCGCCCGGCGTAATGCGGCAGCAGGGCGAATGGTTCATCGTGGGGACGGCCCCGGCGGCTGGGCAGTCAGTTGGCGTCGCAGCGCTTGAAACGCGTATCGACTACCCTGGCGAAGGCGCGATCCTGGCGCTCGATCCCGATATTCCGCCCTCCATGCAGCGGGTGTTTTTCACCGCGAGCGGGCGGGCCGACGCGGTGTGGGTGCTGAATGACATCCGTCTGGGTCAAGTGGATGGCCCCCGGGCCTGGGCGCCCGTTGCAGGAAAGCACACCCTAAAATTGCTGGCCAGGGGGGACGGCCGGGAGCTGGACAGCGTGCGGTTTCAGGTGCGCGGGACGGCGCCTGTCAACAAGCCTGTTCAATAAATTGGCCTAAAAAAAGGGCCCAGGATGATCCTGAGCCCGATTGCCGCTTAGTAGCGGTCGTGACGGCGGTGGTCGCGTCGATCGTCCCGGCGGTCGTGGCGGTCATCGCGCCGGTAGTCGCGGCGATCACTCCAGTCGCGCCGGTCATCCCAGTCACGACGATGGTCGCGATAGTGATGAACATGCCGGACATGGTGGCGCGGGGGGAGCACGATGGTGTGGTGCGGACGATAGGCGCTGTGCGCCCAGTAGTGGTGGCCACCGGATTCGTACAGCACGCGGAAACCGTCATGATGGCGGGTGCCGAACGAGATGACGAAATGCGGCTCGACCGAGATCACGCGGCCGTAGCCATAGTCATCACGGGCAAGGGCCGCGCCCGAAGCGGTCAACAGTGCGGTTGCAATCAGAAGGGTGCGTAGCATGGTCATTCTCCTTTCAAGTTTGAATCGACCGGGCGCGTGGCGCTCAGTATTTCCATCCGTTGTAGCTGGTGGTCCGACGCCCGTCGCGCGGGTCATCGGCTACAGAAAATTTCACATTCAGTGTCAGCCACTTGCCCGGGTCGTACGGCAGGCGGGTGCTGTATTCGCCGTCGCCAAAGCGGTAGCGCACGTCGTAGCCGCTGATCACCTGGCGATAGTTGTCATGAACCTGGCAACGTTCCTCCTGGACCGGCCGCGATTCGTAACGGCTGTCACTGGATTTCCAGCGGTCGCCCACCACTGCACCGGTGGCGGCGCCGACAGCGGCTGCGGCGACCTTGCCGTTGCCCTTGCCGACCGTCGAACCGATCAGGCCGCCGGCAATGGCACCGAGAATCGTTCTGCCGGTGTTATCGCCATCACGGTAGCTGCGGGTTTCGTAGCCGGTGGTTTCGGTCCAGCATTCACGGCGCGGCTCGTTGATCGAGTCGTAGATCGGGGTACTGGAAATCACTCGGACATTGGTGGTGAAGCCGTCGCTGTAACCGCGTCCGGGGCCGGCTTGTGCGGCGCCGCTCACGGCAAGCAATGCGGCAATCAGGGCTGTGTTGAGGGTGCGTGCTTTCATGGCCATTCTCCTTGGTAATACTTAATTCAGTAGGGGTTAGCGACGACCGCGCGAGCGGTTGTCCTGTTCGGATCGTTCTTCATGGCGGCGCTCGTAGCCGTAGCCGTAGCCCTGCTCTTCCTCCCGCTCGGCTTCGCGCTTGGCGGCGCGCCGCTCGTCCTTGCGGGCGTCGCGGCGGGCATCGCGTATATCCTCGACCCGGTCGCGCTTGGCCAGGATGAAACCGCCTTCCATGAAATCGGGTGCGGCGTGAACTGGAGCGGACAGCGCCAGTCCCAGTGCTGTCATCCCGAACATCCAGTTGAATCGTGTTTTCATCGTGTTCTCCATGTCTGAGGTCGCGTTGCTTCGCTTCCATGCTTTGCATTGTGGTTGAGGAAAGTAAGCGCTCTGTTTCACACAAGGGCGATTTTGTAACCGTGTGTAACAGAGGGGTGAATGGGCTGCGGCCTCCGCTGCTATAGTTGCCGGCATGGAAAAAGACCTCATTTACGTGACCGACGACGACCCAGGCATCCGCGAGCTGGTCGCCGAGTACCTGGCCAGCCAGGGCTACACGGTCGAAACGGCGGAAGATGCCGTCGCGCTGGACAGCCTGCTTGCCGCACGGTTACCCAGCCTGCTGGTACTCGACTGGATGATGCCGGGCGAGGATGGCCTGTCGGTCGCGCGCCGCCTGCGCGCGCAGCCCGGCTTTCCCCCCATCATCATGTTGTCGGCCAAGGGTGAAGACATCGACCGCATCATCGGCCTTGAAGTCGGTGCCGACGACTACCTGCCCAAGCCGTTCAACCCGCGCGAACTGTTGGCACGCATTCGCGCCGTGTTGCGGCGGGGCAGCGACGTTGTACCGCTGGTCGCGACGGAAACGGCCAAACGGTTCCCGTTCGGACCGTTCAGCGTCAATCTCGACGCCCGCACCCTCAGCCGTGACGGCACCGAGATCACGCTGACCAGCGGTGAATACGAGTTGCTGGAAATCTTCGTGACTCACGCCAACCGCGCCCTGTCCCGCGACTGGCTGATGGATCAGCTGCGTGGCTTCGAGCGCGACCCGTTCGACCGCAGTATCGATGTGCGGGTCAACCGCCTGCGCAAGAAAATCGAGGACGACCCGGCCAACCCGGCCTACATCCGTACCCAGCGCGGGCAGGGCTACCTGTTCGTGCCCCAGGGCAAAGGGTGATTCCGCTCCCCCGCTCCTTGTTCGCGCGCACCGCGCTGACGCTGGCGCTGGCCTTGATTGTGTTCCAGACCGCGACGTTCTGGGTGGTGACCCGCACCCTCATCGTGCCCGTGGCGGAGCGGTCGGCAGATGATCTCGCCGGCCTGATCGTGCTGTCGGCGCAAACCTGGGTCGAACTGCCGCCGAAGACGCGCGCCGCGTTCGAGCGCGAGCTGGCGCGGCGCCACGGCCTGCGGCTTACCACGGTGGATGTGGGTGCGACCGCGAACGCCCCCCGTTTTGCATTTCGCACGCAAATTGAGTCGGCTCTGAGCCGTCGGCGAGGCGAAGCGGTCGTTTTGCGCGGCGTGCCGGGCACCGCAGCGGCATGGCTCGATATCCCGGTGGGCGGCCACGATCTGCGCGCCGGGTTCTTCCCCGACCGCTATGCTGTCAAGCCGCCCGAGGCGGCCATTTTCGTCATCGTGCTTGGAACTTTCCTCAGCCTGCTGACGGCCCTGTTTCTGGTACAGCGCATCACCGTGCCGCTGGCGCGTGCCTCGCAGGCAGCCAGCCAGGTGGGCGCGGGCGAATTGCCCGATCCGTTGCCGGAAACCGGCCCGGCCGAGCTTGCCGACCTGGCTCGCCGCTTCAACACCATGGCGGCCGAAGTGCGCAACCTGCTCGACATCCGCACCACCTTGCTGGGAGGCATCTCGCACGACCTGCGCACGCCAATGACGCGCCTCCAGCTCAACCTGGAAATGCTTCGTGATGACCCATCAGGCGCGCGCATCGACCGAGCGGTTTCCGATCTGGCCGACATGAACAGGCTGATTGCCGGGTATCTGGAACTGGCCCGCACCACCCAGCCCGACATGAAAGAACGGTTCGATCTGGCGGCATTGCTGGACGAAGTGGCTACCGGGTCGGGTCTGACGTGGGTGGGCGCGCAAGCGTGCGAGGTCGAAGCCGGTCGGCTGGCGATCCGGCAAATCGTCGTCAACCTGATCGAGAATGCGCAGCGCTACGGTGGCGGCACCCCCGTCGAGTTGGCACTGGAATGCACGGATGCCCAGGCGCGGGTATGCGTGCGCGATGCCGGCGCGGGGATTCCGGAGGATCAGCTGGACAAGGTGTTCAGACCGTTTTACCGGCTGGAAGCGTCACGCTCGCAGGCCACGGGCGGCACGGGCCTGGGGCTGGCGTTGGTGCGGCAGCTGGCGGAAACAAACGGATGGAAGGTGACGTTACGCAATCGCCCGGAGGGCGGGCTGGAGGCGGCGCTGGAAATTCGCAGGGCGAGGGCTTAGTCGGGGCCGTTCAAGCGATGGGTTCGACGCTGCGGCGCAGCACCCGGAATTCGATGAACAACAGGGTCAGACTAATCATCGACATGCGGCAGGTGCTGCCGCTGAAAAAACCGATTGGCGAGCGGGCGAGATGGATGCTCACGCGGGTGCTTCTTCCCAGCTGCATTACACGGCAGTCTGTCGTGCAAACACGGAAAACTGCACGAACAGCAGCGACAGGCTGGTGAGGCTCATGCGCTCGGTTTGGCCATGGAACCAGGCGAAAGGCGACTTGCTGAGCTCGAGGACCAGTTGCTTGTGGCCGAATTGAAGTTTCATGGTGTACTCCTTGGATCAGGGGGGGGTGCCTGAATAGATGCAATGCCCATGCCATCTGGGTGGGAGAGCAGGCACGTTGGAAATCAATCGATAAAACAAGGGTTTGCTTCGAGAGCTTGGGGGCGGCAAGGCGATTGCCGGGCTGGGTTTGACGGAAAACCGTCAGTTCCTGTCGAGGCGGCGTACAGCGTGCCCCGACAGGCCGGCGGGCGGGGCAGGGTAGAATCCGGCTTTCGGTTTCAGGCGGGGCGTGTTCTGCGCACCGCATCCAGCGCATGATCATCCTCAAGAATCTCAGCCTTCGGCGTAGCGCCAAGGTCCTGCTCGACAACGCGTCGGTGTCGATCAACCCCGGTGAAAAGGTCGGCCTCGTCGGGCGCAACGGCGCCGGCAAATCCAGCCTGTTTGCCTTGCTGAATGGTACGCTGCACGAAGACAAGGGCGATTTTTCGATCCCGTCGCATTGGCGTATGGCGCAGGTGGCGCAGGACATGCCCGAAACCACCGAGTCGGCGACCGATTTCGTCATCGCCGGCGACACCGCGCTGGCCGAAGCGCAGGCCGAAGTCACCGCCGCCGAAGAAAGCGACGACGGCGAGCGCATGGCCCACGCCTACATGGCGCTGCACGACGCCGGCGCACACGATGCGCAGTCACGCGCACAGGCGCTGATCCTCGGACTGGGCTTCCAGGTGCGCGAACTCAACCAGCCGGTCAACAGTTTTTCCGGCGGCTGGCGCATGCGCTTGCAACTCGCCCGCGCGCTGATGTGCCCATCCGAACTGCTGCTGCTCGACGAACCCACCAACCACCTGGATCTGGATGCCCTGGTGTGGCTCGAAGCCTGGCTCAAGAAATATCCCGGCACCATCCTGGTGATCAGCCACGACCGCGAATTTCTCGATGCCGTGACCAACGTCACCCTGCACATTGAAAACGGCCAGCTCACCCGCTACGGCGGCAACTACAGCGCTTTCGAGGACATGCACGCCGAGCAGCTGGCGCTGCATCAGGCGGCGTTTTCCAAACAGCAGGAAAAGATCGCCCACCTGCAGGACTTCATCAACCGCTTCAAGGCCAAGGCCAGCAAGGCCAAGCAGGCGCAAAGCCGGGTCAAGGCGCTCGACCGCATGGAAAAGCTGGCCCCGCTGCTGGCCAACGCCGAATTCACTTTCGAGTTCAAGGAGCCGCAGAACCTGCCCAACCCCATGCTGACCATCGACCACGCCAGCTTCGGCTACCCGCCGCCCGACGATGCGCCGCCCGGCACGCCCTCCAAGATCATCGTGCGCGACGTAAGCAAATCCGTGTTCGCCGGCCAGCGCATCGGGATTTTGGGCGCGAACGGCCAGGGTAAGTCCACGCTGGTCAAAACCGTCGCCCGCACCTTGCCCGTGGTTGAAGGCGAAGTACTCGAAGGCAAGGGCCTCAACATCGGCTATTTCGCGCAGCAGGAACTCGACGTGCTGCGCCCCGCCGACACCCCGTTCGAACACATGATCCGCCTCGCCCGCGACACCATCGCCAACGGCGGCGCCGGCCAGTACAGCAGCCGCGAGCAGGACCTGCGCACGTTTCTGGGCACCTTCAACTTCAGCGGCGACATGGTCAAGCAGGCCGTCGGCACCATGAGCGGCGGCGAAAAGGCGCGGCTGGTGCTGTGCATGATCGTGTGGCAGCGCCCCAACCTGCTGTTGCTCGACGAACCGACCAACCACCTCGACCTCGCCACCCGCGAAGCGCTGGCCATGGCGCTCAACGAATTCGAAGGCACCGTCATGCTGGTCAGCCACGACCGCGCCCTGCTGCGTTCAGTGTGCGACGAATTCTGGATGGTGAGCAAGGGCGGCGTCGGGCCGTTCGATGGCGACCTGGACGATTACCAGCGGTATCTGTTGGAAGAGGGCAAGCGCTTGCGCGAGGAATTGAAGCAGGCGGGTAAGGCGGTGCCGGTTGCCGAGGTGAAGGTTGAACCTGCGCCGGTGTCAGCGAAAAAGCCGGTGCCGTCGGGCAAGGTCAAGTCATTGAAGCAGAAGCTGGAGCGGCTGGAGAAAAGCATGGCGGCGTTGCAGGCGGAGAAGGCTTCGTTCGAGGCGAAGCTGGGTGGGACGTTGTCGGTGGAGGAGATCACCGAGATGGGCAAGCAGCTGCAGCATGTGATTGATGAACTGGCGATTGAGGAGGGGGAGTGGCTGGAGGTGTCGGGGGAGATTGAGGGGTTGGAAGGGGCTTGATTTAGTGCTGGGCCAACGGTCAGCAGTCCATCGCAATCCCCAACTACACCCACACTCGAAACCCCCCCAACCACGTTAAAATGCCGCTTTCCCGAAAAGCAGCTGAATCCGCCGTGAAACCCACATTTCAGGACACCATCCTTACCCTGCAACGATACTGGGCCGAGCGCGGTTGCGCGCTGCTGCAGCCCTACGACATGGAAGTCGGCGCCGGCACTTCGCATACTGCGACCTTCCTGCGTGCCCTCGGCCCGGAGCCGTGGAAGGCCGCTTACGTGCAGCCAAGCCGCCGCCCGAAGGATGGGCGCTACGGCGACAACCCGAACCGTCTGCAGCATTACTACCAGTTCCAGGTGGTGTTGAAACCCGCGCCGGCGGACATTCTGGAACTGTATCTCGGCTCACTGGAAGCGCTGGGGTTTGATCTGAAAAAGAACGACGTGCGCTTTGTCGAGGACGACTGGGAGAACCCCACGCTCGGCGCCTGGGGGCTGGGCTGGGAGGTGTGGCTGAACGGCATGGAGGTGACGCAGTTCACGTATTTTCAGCAGGTCGGCGGCATCGACTGCAAGCCGATCACCGGCGAGATTACCTACGGGCTCGAGCGCCTGGCGATGTATCTGCAGGGCGTAGAAAGCGTCTACGACCTGGTGTGGACCGAGGGGCTTACCTACCGTGACGTGTATCACCAGAACGAGGTTGAGCAGTCGACCTACAACTTCGAGCACAGCGATGTCGATTTTTTGCTGACCGCGTTTGCCGCGCACGAGAAGACCGCGCAGGAGCTGATGGCGGCGCAGCTGGCGCTGCCGGGTTATGAACAGGTGCTGAAGGCAGCGCACACGTTCAACCTGCTCGACGCGCGCGGCGCGATTTCGGTGACCGAGCGTGCGGCCTACATCGGCCGCATCCGTAATCTGGCGCGCGCGGTGGCGAAGAGCTATCTCGACAGCCGGGCGCGGCTGGGTTTCCCGATGGCGCCCAAAGCCTGGGCCGACGAAGTCAGTGCGCAACTGGCGAAGAAGGAGGCCGCATGAGCACGAACGCCCTCCTGATCGAGCTGTTTGTCGAAGAACTGCCGCCCAAGGCGTTGAAGAAACTGGGCGAGTCGTTTGCCGCGTCGCTGGCCGAAAGCCTGGTGGCGCAGGGGCTGGCTGATGCGAATGCCGCGGTGGTGAATTTCGCCACGCCGCGCCGTCTCGGCGTGCGGGTCGATGCCGTGCTGGCGCGCGCCGCCGACAAGCCGGTGTCGACCAAGCTGATGCCGGTTGCCGTGGGCCTGGATGCCGACGGCAAGGCCACGCCCGCGCTGTTGAAGCGACTGGCGGCGCTGGGCGCGGACGAGTTAGCTGTGAGCCAGTTGCGCCGTGCGGCGGACGGCAAGAACGAAGCGCTGTTCCACGACAGCATCGCTCCTGGCACCACGCTGGCCGACGGCCTGCCGCGCGCGCTGGAGGCGGCGATGGCGAAGCTGCCGATTCCCAAGGTCATGACGTATCAACTGGCCGACGGCTGGAGCACGGTCAATTTCGTGCGGCCGGTGCATGGTTTGGTGGCGCTGCATGGGGCCGACATCGTGCCGATGTCGGTGCTGGGCTTGCAGGCCGGGCGTGAAACGCAGGGCCATCGCTTCGAGGCGCGCGTCAATCCGGTGGTGATTGCCTCGGCTGACAGCTATGCCGCGCAAATGAAAGATGACGGTGCCGTGATCGCCAGTTTTGCAGAACGTCGCGCCGAAATCGTCCGCCAGTTGCAGGCGGCGGCTGCGCCCTCGGGCCTTCAGCCGATTGACGACGACGCGCTGCTGGACGAGGTGACCGCACTGGTCGAGCGCCCCAATGTGCTGGTTGGCAAGTTCGAGCAAGCCTACCTCGAAGTGCCGCAGGAATGCCTGATCTTGACCATGAAGGCGAACCAGAAGTATTTCCCGCTGCTGGATGCGGCGGGCAAGCTGACCCACCAGTTCCTGATCGTGTCCAACATCTCGCCCGACGATGCGTCGGCGGTGATCCAGGGCAATGAGCGGGTGGTGCGCCCGCGCCTGGCCGACGCCAAGTTCTTCTTCGACCAGGACCGCAAGAAGACGCTGGAATCGCGTGTGCCGGGGCTGGCGAAGGTGGTGTACCACAACAAGCTGGGTACCCAAGGCGAGCGGGTGGAGCGGGTGCGGGCGATTGCGCGCTGGGTGGCGGAGCAGGTCGGGGCAGACGTCAAAGCTTCCGACCGCGCCGCGCAGCTGGCCAAGGCCGACCTGCTGACCGACATGGTTGGCGAGTTTCCCGAACTGCAGGGCATCATGGGCGGCTATTACGCACGCCACGATGGCGAGGACGAAAGCGTCGCTCAGGCGATTGCCGACCAGTATCTGGTGCGCCGCGACGAAACCGAAGCAGTCACCAATCTCGTCAGCGAGGTGCTGCAAATCGCCGACCGCATGGAAACCCTGGTGGGCATCTGGGGCATAGGCTTGAAGCCGACCGGCGACAAGGACCCGTTTGCGCTGCGTCGCCATGCGCTGTCGGTGATCAAGTCCTTCCAGTTGCTGGATGCGCGCGCGGGCGCAGCAGGATTGAAGTTGAGACTGGATGAGTTGATCGAGTGCGCGCAGTCCGCCTTCCCGGCAGGGCTGCTGGCCGGCAATGTGGCCGAGGAGCTCAAGCTTTTCATCTATGAGCGCAATGCCAACCAGCTTGCACCGTTGTATGGCGCCGAAGCGATTGCCGCGGTGTTCGCCAGCTATCCACCGCTGCCGGAAATCGGCAAGCGCCTCGCTGCCGTTCGCGAATTTGCCACGCTGCCCGAGTCGCCCAGTCTCGCCGCTGCCAACAAGCGCGTGGGCAATATCCTCAAGAAAATCGAGGGTCGCGTGCCTGACGATATCAATCCGGCGCTTTTCCAGGAAGCCGCTGAAACGGCTTTGTATGATTCGTTGGCACACATTCAACCCAAGGCCGGTGCGGCCTTTGAGGCAGGGGATTACACCGCTTGCTTGCAAGTGCTTGCGGCACTGAAAACGCCGGTCGACGCCTTCTTCGACAGCGTGATGGTCAACGCCGATGATCCCGCCCTGAAAGCCAACCGGCTGGCGCTGTTGAGTCAGTTGCACCAGACCATGAACCGGGTGGCTGACATCTCCCGATTGGCCACCTAAACTCACGGCATGAAGCTCATCATTCTCGACCGTGACGGGGTCATCAACCTGGGCTCCGATCAGTTCATCAAGTCGCCGGATGAATGGAAACCCATTCCTGGCAGCTTGGAGGCGATCGCGCGGCTGACGCGCGAGGGCTGGCGCGTGGTGGTGGCGATCAACGAGTCGGGGCTGGCGCGCGGGCTGTTCGAGATGGAGACGCTCAATGCCATCCACGCCAAGATGCACAAGGCGGTGACGCAGGCGGGCGGACGTATCGAGGCGGTGTTCTATTGCCCGCATGCCGCCGACATGAACTGCGACTGCCGCAAACCGCGAACGGGCCTGTTCGGCGAGATTGCCGCGCGCTATGGCCGCGACCTGCAGGACGTGCCGGTGGTGGGGGATTCGCTGCGCGACCTGCTCGCGGCCGCCACCGTGGGCGCGCGGCCGGTTCTGGTGAAAACCGGCAAGGGCGAGAAAACGCTGGAAACCGGTGGCATGCCCGACAACACACCGGTGTTTGCCGATTTGAGCGAAGTCGTCGACGCCCTGCTCAAGGGGGCGGCATGAACCTGATCCGTTCGCTAGTTTTTGCCGTTCTGCAGACAGGGTTGACGATCCTGTTCACTGTCGTTGCGGTGTTCAGCTTTCCGTTTTCCGCGCACGCGCGCTACCGCCTGATCACCGGCTACAACCATCTCGTGATCTGGCTGGCGCAGTGGATCTTGGGCATCCGGTATGTGGTGGAAGGGCGCGAACATCTGCCGGACCATCCGTCCATCATTCTGGCCAAGCACCAGTCGGCGTGGGAAACGGTGGCCTTCCTGTTTCTGTTTCCGCCGGTTTCGCCCGTCATCAAGCGGGAACTGCTGAACGTCCCGTTTTTCGGCTGGTCGTTCCGGCTGCTGTCTCCCATTGCCATCGACCGCGCTGCCGGGCGCGAAGCGCTCAAGCAGATCGTCGCCCAGGGCAAGGACAAGCTCGCGCAGGGATTCTGGGTACTGGTGTTTCCCGAAGGCACGCGCGTCGCGCCCGGCGAGAAGGGCAAATACGGCATCGGCGGCAGTTGGCTGGCGGCCGAGACCGGCGCCCCCGTCGTGCCTGTGGCGCACAACGCCGGCGAGGTATGGCCGAAGAATGCCTTCGTCAAACGCCCCGGCACCGTCACCGTGCGCATCGGTCCGGCGATTGATCCCGCGGGCAAGAGTGCAGCCGAGCTCACGCGCGCCGTCGAAGCCTGGATCGAAACAGAAATGACGAGGTTGCCCCCTGCTGCCGCGCGCCAATAATGGCGTGTTGCAGATCGGCGACGCTGCTGTCCCGTACCAACTCCGGCGCTCGTCCCGCCGCCGCACACTGGGCCTGACTGTCACCGCGTGCGAGGTGCGCATCCATGCGCCAAGCTGGACGCCGCGCGCCGAGATCGAGCACTACGTCGTGCAGCAGCAGCGCTGGCTGGTTCGTGCCTGGACCCGGATGCAAACGCGTGCGCAACCCATGCCTGCCGAACCGCTGACCGGGATTCGTTACCTTGGGCGTCCGCTTGCGCTCGATATCCGGCCCGCCCAGTTCTGCGACGTGCTCCGGCACGGCACGACCCTGCGCATTCACGCGCCGCCCGATACGGACATCGCCGCCCTGGTGCGGGCCTGGTGTTTCGAACGGGCCCGGCGGCTGCTGGCCTGGAGAACGGCGCGACTCGCCCGAAAACTGGGACGCGCCCCCAGCCGCTTTGCTCTTTCCAACGCGCAGACGCAGTGGGGAAGCTGTACCCGGCGTGGCCATGTCCGCCTGAACTGGCGGCTGGTGCAGGCGCCGCTCGCGCTGATTGACTACGTTGCCGCGCACGAACTCGCCCACCTTGTCCACCTCGACCACTCGCCGCGCTTCTGGGCGAAGGTTGCCGAACTGTGCCCCGATGCGCTTGCACGACGCGCCGAGTTGCGCACAATGGGCACTTCACTGTTCCAGGTTTAACGATCATGCGTATCTTGCACACGATGCTAAGAGTGGGCGATCTTGATCGCTCGATCGCTTTCTACACCAGCGTTCTGGGTATGAAGCTGCTGCGCCGCAAGGACTACCCCGGCGGCAAGTTCACCCTCGCGTTTGTCGGCTATGACACCGAGGATCGCGCGGCGGTGCTCGAACTCACCTACAACTGGGGTGTGGAGCGTTATGACCTCGGCAGCGGTTACGGCCATATCGCGATCGAAGTCGACGACGCCTATGCTGCGTGCGACGCTGCCGCGGCGAAAGGCGGCAAGGTCTTGCGCCCAGCCGGGCCGATGTCGCATGGCACGACGGTGATCGCCTTCATCGAGGATCCCGACGGGTATCCGATCGAATTCATCCAGAAGGGCACGGCGGGCTGGTCGCAAACCGGTTGAGTTCCGGCTGAATGGCTCCCGATTAACGCCAGCGCAGCGTCACATAACGGCTGCGGCCATTGTCGGCAATCCGCAGCAGCACGCTGCCATTTGTCCCCCCTTCCGCCAGCGCTGCCGAAAAGTCGACCGGATTGCCCACCGGCTTGCGGTTGACTTCCAGGATGAGCGTGCCCGGCACGATACCCGCCAGCGCCGCAAGTGATTTCTGCGCAACGCTCGTGACCACCACGGCCGAGTCGATTCGGGTGCGGCGTGCTTCCTCCGGCGAGAGTCCCCGTACCTCCACGCCAAGCGCGCGGTTGGCCTCGGCGCGCAGGATGGCTTCCTCGTCCAGCAATGCGACGGTGACCGGGATGTCCAGGGTGCGTCCTTCACGCATCAACCCCAGTACCAGCTTGCTGCCCGGCTTCGCCAGAGCGGCCTGGTTGCGGTAGTGGCCGCCGTCCGAAAGCGGGGCGCCATCCAGGCTGAGCAGGACATCGCCGACCTGGACGCCGGCCCGCTGGGCGGGCGACCCGGCTTGCACTTCGTTCACCAGCACGCCTTCTCGTCGCTTCAGGCGGAGCGCCTCGGCAATCTCCTGCGTCAGCGGCTGCACGGACAGGCCGACGTGGCCGCGCACCACGCGCCCGCGCGCCACCAGTTGGTCGGCGATGGCGCGGACCAGCTTGCTGGGAATGGCGAATCCCACGCCCATGTAGCCGCCGCTGCGGGAAAAAATGGCGGTGTTCATGCCCACCACCTCGCCATCCAGGTTCAGCAAGGGCCCGCCGGAGTTCCCCGGATTGATGGCGGCATCGGTCTGGATGAAGTCCTCGTAATCGTTGATGCCGAGACTGGTGCGGCCCTTGGCGCTGACCACCCCGGTGGTCAGCGTATGCGACAGGCCAAACGGGTTGCCCATTGCGACCACCCATTCACCGACTTCCAGCTTGCTCGAGTCGCCCCACTTCAGCACGGGCAGGCCGCGTGCGGCAATTTTCAGCACGGCCACGTCGGTTCGCGGGTCGGCGCCCTGCAGGGTGGCGTCGAACTCGCGACCGTCCTGAAAGCGGATCCGGATTCGCTGGGCGTTTTCCACAACGTGGCTGTTGGTGAGAATGAAAACCGTATTGCCATCTGCGCTGAACACGAAGCCGGAGCCCTGGCTGATGTCGCGGCGCGGCTTCTTCGGCGCGGGGCGCGTCAGGCCGGGAAAGTCGTCCCTGAACAGGCGGCTGAACAGGTCGTCCTGAAAAGGCCAGCCTGCGGGGTCGCGCGCGTCGGCCGCTTCGGACGGGCTTTCCACCTGGATGAACACCACCGAGGGTGAGACTTTGGCTGCCACGCTGGAGAAGGCTTTGCTGGTCTGGCGCAGGCTGGCAATGCCGCCATCCTGCGCCGTGACCGCGCCAGGCAGGGGCAGCCAGGGTAAAAGGGCGGCGAGGAGGAGAAATTTCTTCATGGCAAGACGCCTTTTCTCATGAACGCGAACTAACCATCTTGGGGGCAAACCAGATGTATCCAAGAGGCGGGTGCACAACAGGAAGTCAGCTGATCGCCCTGGTGATCAGCGGCACCAGGGATTCCGGCAGTTTGATTTTTCCGGACAGCGCAAAAGCCTGGGCGTTCTTTGACATCTTGCCCCATGTCTTGCGGATGATGTCCAGCCATTTGGCCTCGTCATACTCGGGCTTGCTCTGGGCGAATGCCAGCAGGTAATGCTCAATGAATACGAGGTTGGCGATGTCTTCCAGCAGCTGCGATTCCGGGTTGACCTTGATGCCACGCTTGCCGACTGCCTTCTTGACGCGCTCGATCATGGCGTCGTCGTAGCCGGCCTGGCGCATCAACTCGGCGGCGGTGTTGGCGTGAAATGCATACAGTCCGGTTCGCCACGCGTGATAGCCTTCCTTGGTCATCGGGTAGGTGTTGCGCGGTACCATCCAGCGCTTGATGTGCTGGGCGCGCACGGCCAGTTGGGACGCCTCGGACGCTTCCGGAGCAAAGCGGCCGATCATGTCCGACATGCGCTGGCCGTACAGCAGTTCCTTCGGCTGGCCTTCGTCCAGATTGGGATCTTCTGCGTTGGCAGCGTCGAACAGCGACAGGGTATGGTTGAATTGTGCCTGGTTTTCGATCATCTTTCCGTTCCATGGCCTGGGGCCGACTAGTGAATGGCGGCCATTGTCGCCAAGATCGGGCGCGGAAGTAAATTACCCGGAATGCGTATCAGCCTGTCATCCCGGCAGGACCCAACTCAAGGAATCCAACATGACTGACCTGTTCTCTCCCGCACGCTTTGGTGCCATCAATCTTGCCAACCGCATCGTGATGTCCTCCCTGACGCGCAACCGCGCCGGCGCCGGCAACGTGCCGACGCCGCTGATGGCTGAATACTATCGGCAGCGGGCGTCTGCCGGCCTGATCCTCACCGAGGCGACGCCGATTTGCGCGGAGGGCCACGGCTATCCGCGCACGCCCGGCATTCACACCCCCGAGCAGATCGCGGGATGGCGGCTTGTGACGGATGCAGTGCATGGCGCGGGGGGCAGGATCGCCATGCAACTCTGGCATGTGGGGCGCATTTCGCATCCCGACCTGCAACCGGGCGGCGGCCTGCCGGTCGCGCCTTCGGCGATTCGGCCGGCCGGTCAGGTGTTCACCGGGCAGGCCATGAAGGACTACGTGACGCCGCGTGCGCTCGAGCTTGCGGAAATCTCTGCCTTGGTCGAACGCTATGCCGAGGCTGCGCACCATGCGATGGAGGCGGGGTTCGACGGGGTGGAAATCCATGCCGGCAACGGCTACCTGCTGGACCAGTTTCTGCGCGCGTCGACCAACCGGCGCACCGATGCCTATGGGGGCAGCAAGGAAAACCGTGCGCGCCTGCTGCTGGAGGTGCTGGATGCCGTGTGCAAGGCCATCGGCCCTGATCGCGTGGGGGTGCGGCTGACGCCGGTGACGCCGTTCAACGACATCAGCGACGACAATCCGCAGGAGACCTTCGAGTATGTCGTCGGCCAGCTCAACCAGCTGAACCTGGCGTTTCTGGATCTGCTGCAGGGAACCGGCGGTCTGCCCCCGGCGGAATGGATTCCGTTTGACTACGATAGGCTGCGCGCGTTGTATGTGGGCAATCTGATTCGCAACAACGGCTACGACTTTGCGACAGCGCAGGATGCCGTGATGTCGGGTGCGGCCGATGCGATTGCGTTTGGCCGGTTGCTGCTGGCAAACCCCGATCTGGTCGAGCGTTTTCGTCGCGGTGCGCCGCTGAATGCGCCCGATTATGAAAGGCTCTACACCGGCGAGGAAAAGGGGTACACCGACTATCCTGTGCTGCCGGATTGAGCGTTGCCGTCAGCTGGCACGCGGCTGGCTGGACAGGTGCCGGGTGATAGCTTCGTAGTCGGCCACGGCGAGGTTCTCGGCGCGTTTGCCGGCGTCGATTCCGAGCATGCTGAAATCGTCGGGTTTCATCAGACTGCTGAGCGTGTTCTTCAATGTCTTGCGGCGCTGCGAGAACGCAGCCGCAACGACGCGTGCGAACAGCGCTTCGTCGAGCGGCACGATTTCAGCCGGGGTTTTGGGAATCAGCCGCACCACGGCGGAATCGACCTTGGGCGGCGGATTGAAGGCGGTGGGCGGCACGTCGAGCAGCCATTCGAGATGAAAGCGGCGCTGCAACATGATCGTCAGCCGGCCATAGTCGTTGGTCGAGGGTTCGGCGACCATGCGCTCGACGACCTCCTTCTGCAGCATGAAAGTCATGTCGCGGATGTGCGGGGCATAGTCCAGCAGGTGGAACAGCAGCGGGGTGGAAATGTTGTAGGGCAGGTTGCCGATGATGCGCAGGTCGTGGCCGAGGGCGCCGAAGTCGAATTTCAGTGCGTCGCAGCTGTGGACGGTGAGCCGCTCGGCCGGCCAGGCTTTCTGCAGACGCGCGACGATGTCGCGATCCAGTTCGACCGCGTGCAGGTGCGGCAACCGTTCGAGCAGGGGCCGGGTCAGCGCGCCGAGGCCGGGGCCGATTTCGATCACCGTTTCCCCCGCTTGCGGATGAATGGCGTTGACGATGGCGTGGATGATGCCGTCGTCGATGAGGAAGTTCTGGCCGAAGCGTTTGCGGGGGGTGTGCATGATCAGGGGGGGCTCGTGGCTTGCTGCGTGTTGTTCGCCATGTCCCAAGCCATTTCAATTGCCGCCAGCAGGCTGCCCACTTCGGCCCGCCCGGTGCCTGCAAGATCGAGCGCAGTGCCGTGGTCGACCGAGGTTCGGATGAAGGGCAGCCCCAGGGTGACGTTCACGCCTGCGCCGAAGCTGGCGTACTTGAGTACGGGCAAGCCCTGGTCGTGATACATCGCCAGCACGGCATCGCAGGGGTCATGACGAATGCGCGAGAACAGCGTGTCGGCGGGTAGCGGACCGACGAGGTTCATGCCCTGTGCGCGCAGGCGATCGAGTGCGGGTTCGATGATGTCGCGTTCTTCGCGCCCCAGATGGCCAGATTCGCCCGCATGCGGGTTGAGGCCGGCGACGGCGATGCGCGGATTTGCGATGCCGAATTTTGCGTGCAGGTCGGTGTGAAGGATGCGGATGACGTCGTCGAGCAGCTCGGGGGTGATGGCGTCGGCGACCGCGCGCAAGGGCAGGTGGGTGGTGGCCAGCGCGACGCGCAGGCCGCCGCCGGCGAGCATCATCACGACCTTGGGCGTGCCGCTGTGGTCAGCCAGGTATTCAGTGTGGCCGGTAAAGGCAAAGCCGGCGTCATTGATGATGCCCTTGTGCACGGGCGCGGTGACGACCGCGCGATAGGTGCCGCCCATGCAGCCGGCCAGCGCGGCATCGAGCAGCGCCAGCACATGGGCGCTGTTGCCGACATCGAGCACACCCGGTGTGACGGGACAGGCAACGGGAATGTGGCGCACATGCAGGGCGCCAGGCTGATGCTCGGGAATGGCGTCGCCGGTGATGAAATTGACGTGGATGCCAAGCCGGGATGCGCGGGCTCGCAGTACGTCGATATCGCCCAGGACAGTGAGCCGGCACGGTAATGCCTGGTGTGACAGCGCGATGCAGAGGTCGGGACCGATCCCGGCCGGCTCGCCCGCCGTGAGGGCGAGAACAGGCACGCTCACGGCAGGGTCAGTCGACCGGCCGCAGCTCGACGTAGGCCGAATCGCGAATTTGCCGGACCCAGTCCTGGAACGCATCTTCGGCCTTGCGCTCGCGAATGGCCTGACGCGCCAGCAGTTTTTGTCGTTCCTGCGTGACGTCCTGGCTGCGGCGCTCCAGCACCTGGATCAGATGCCAGCCGAAGGGAGACTGGGTGGGCGCGCTGATCTCGCCTGGACGCAGGCCTTCCATGGCCTTTTCGAATTCGGGTACGGTGTCGCCGGGGTTGATCCAGCCGAGGTCGCCCCCTTTGGAGGCACTGGCATCTTCGGAATGCAGGCGCGCCAACTCGTCGAACTTGACGCCGTTGTCGATCCGCTCCTTGAGTTGCAATAGACGGTTGCGGGCGTCGGACTCGGAGGTCAGTTCGTTGGTCTTGATCAGTATGTGGCGCGCGCGCGTCTGTGTGACATTGAGCGTGGCATCCAGCCCGCGCTTGTCGTTGAGCTTGAGGATGTGGAAGCCATTGCTGCTTTTGAGCAGGGGGCTGATCTGGCCCGGTTGCATGGGCTTCAGTGCCTCGGCGAACAATTCCGGCATCTTGCCGCTGGCACGCCAGCCAAAGGCGCCCCCCTGCATGGCGTTGGACGCGTCCGAGTAGCTGGCAGACAGTTGGGCAAAGTCGGCGCCCTTGGCGAGTTGGTCGATGATGTCCATGGCGCGGGCACGACGGGTCTGGATCTGTTCGGGCGAGGCATTCTCCGGCACCGTGAGGAGAATGTGGGCAAAGTTGTATTCCGTTTCCACGCCTTGCTGGGCCAGGGTTTGCAGATAGCCCTCGATCTCGGAATCGCTGACAGAAACGCGGTTGTCGACGTCGCGTTCGCGCGCGCGGGCAATGAGGATTTCATTGCGGATGGTTCCTCGCATGCTGTCGAGACTTTGGCCCTCTTTCGCCAGCGCGGCCTGCAGGCCGGCCATGTCGAGTTTGTTCTGTCCGGCAATGCGCTGCAAGGCACGCTCGACCTGGGTCGGATCGACCCGTACGCCGGTGTTGCGGGCATGTTGCTGCAAGGACAGCTCGGTGATCATGCGTTCGAGCAACTGTTTTTCCAGCACATCGCGCGGTGGCAAGGGCGTGTTTTGCCGGGACAGGCTCTGCGCCACTTCTTCGTAGCGTTTGGCCAGTTCCTGGCGGGTGATGACCTCGCTGTTGACGATCGCGACAATGTGGTCGAGTGGCATCACGGCAGCGCGGGCCGGCAGCAGGGTTGAGGCGGCGATCAGCATCGCCAGCAGCCAGGTCGGAAGAAGCGGTTTATTGATCAGTAAGGATTTCATTGCTAGGCCTGTATCCGGGAACACTTTGTTTCAAAACGTCGAGCGGGTTGGCGCCCAGTCGACCCATGCCGCTCAATTCCAGTTGCAGGAACAGCGCGTCGGTGGACTGGTTTTCCTTGGTTGCCAGGCGCTGGAACACGCCGCGCACGGCCCAGCATCCACCATTGTATTCAAGCCCCGCGAGGCCTTCGACCAGCTTGTTGTCCTGGAACGAATAGTTGTAGCGGGCCATGCCGTACCAGCGCTCGCTGAGGGGCCATTGCGCGGACAGGTCGATCTGTTCGATGGTTTGGTCAATGAAACGGTAGCCAAAGTTCACCGTGCGGCCGGGGCCGGGGCGCCAGGACGCGCCCAGGTTCTGGCGGATGGTGGTGCCGTTCTCGGTATCGAACTGCCAGGCCGTGTCGATCCGCCAGTCGCGCGTGATCTGCCCGCTGACGGCGGCGAGCAGGTCGGTGGCGTTGGTGGTGCGCGGCGCGATGCCGGGCAGGGTGACCTGCTGGGAACTGAAGTAGTAGCGCTGGCCGAGGGTGACCTGCAGCCGCTCCAGACCGCTGGCCGCCTCGGTGAAACGGCTGGTGACCGCAAGCGTCATCTGGTTGGCGTCGTTGATGCGGTCGCCGCCGATGAACTGGTTTTCGGTGAACATCTGGGCGTAGCTGAAATCCAGCAGCGCGGTGTCGAATACCGGGATCAGGCTTTGCTCGCGGAACGGGGCGAAGACATAGTACGCACGCGGTTCCAGCGTCTGTTCGTAGTCGACGCCGGCGAAGTGGAATGGGCGATCAAAGGTGACGCCGCTGTCGAGGCTGAAAATGGGCAAATTGCGTGAAATGCGCTGCTCGGTAGCACTGTTGTCCAGCGCGTAATAACTGCTGTGCCAGCCGATTTGCGGGGTGACAAAGCCGAACGAATGGGTGAGCGGTAGCCGTAGCGTGGGGTATGCCAGCACCCGCGTGCCTTCGGTCAGCGTGGGGTTGGCAAAGTGGGTGGCCTCGGTTTCCAGCTTGAATTCGAGGCCGTTATCGAATGATTGCCTCATGCCCAGCCGTGCCTGTGGCAGGCGTCCGTAGGGCTGTGGAATCGTGGCGGCAGTGGAGTCCTGCAAGGTCTGGAAGCTCTGCGCACGCAGTTCGGCGTTCCAGATGCCATGCTGGGTGGTCAGCCAGGCTTCGCGGTTCAGGTGGCTGACCGAGGTGGCGGAAATGAGATTGGACAGGTCGCGAAAGTAATCGTCGTCGGAAACGCGATTGAATGTCATGCCGATTCGGGTGTTGGCATTCACCTGGTATTCATTGCCAAGTGCCACGCTCCAGCGCGAGCGGTTGGCCGCGTTGTCGTTGGGCAGGTATTCGAGGCGGTTTTCGCCACGGGCATTTCCCAGCAGATAGCGGAAATCGCCCCCCAGTTGAACGCCGCGCTTGGACAGCAGGCGCGGATACAGGGTGGCGTCATAGTTCGGAGCGAGGTTGAGGTAGTACGGCACCAGAATGTCGAGGCCGCTGCGCTCGGTGGTGCCGATGGTGGGGGCCAGGACGCCGGTCTTGCGCTCGTTGTTGAGCGCGAAATCCATCCAGGGCGTGTACAGGATCGGCACGCCCAGAAACTGCAGGGTGGCGTTGCGTGCGGTGCCGACATTGCGTGTCTTGTCGATATCGAGCGTGCCCACCTTGAGAAACCAGTCGTCGTTGTCAACCGGGCAGGTGGTGTAGGTGGCATCCTGCAGCTTGAAGCGGTTCTCGTCGATGAAGTCGATGCGGTCGGCGCCCCCGCGTCCAGGTTGTTTCGTCAACTGGTACACCGGCTGGATGATTTCACCGCCCCAGGTGTCGAGATTGAGCTTGAGTGAGTCGCCTTCCACCAGCAGTTCGGGTTGCTCCAGCCGCACCTGCCCGCGCGCCTCCACGGAATTCAGCGTGGTGTCATAGCGCAGCCAGTCGGCAAAGAAGTTCTGGCCGGCCTGGCGGGCTTCGACTTTGCCGCTGGCTTCGATGATATTGGGCGCGTTCGATTCGATGTGGTCTGCGGCCAGGAACATCGGCCCGTCCTTGCCGGCAACCGCTGAGCCTTTCAGCTCGACGTCCTTCTTCAGAACGAGTCCGTCCGCAGCCGCAGAACTGGCAGTCAGAAACAGCACGATAAGCGCAAAGCCGGGTAGGGAGGACAAGCGATGTAAAATCCGGGCCAAGGTTAATTAGAGCAGCGTTATTCGGAGCAGCATGGCGGTGGAACGTTTTCAAGCATTAAACAACTGGGCTACCCGACAGCTGGGGGGCGATGCCTTTGATATTGCCCCAGCATCGGCGGATGCCAGCTTTCGCCGTTATTTTCGTGTCACTGCCAAAGGCCGCGATTATATCGTGATGGACGCCCCCCCGGCGCATGAGGATTGTCGCCCCTTCGTCGCCGTCGCCCGGTTGTTTGCCGATGCGGGCGTGCATGTACCGCAGGTGCTGGCGCAGGACCTGGAGCAGGGCTTCCTGTTGTTGAGCGATCTGGGCAACACCACGTATTTGTCCGTACTTACCGAAGCGGCGTCAAACCCGGGCCTGGCGCGCGAACTGTACCTGGCGTCGAACGATGCGCTGATCCGCATCCAGCAGGCGAGCCGCCCCGGCGTGTTGCCGGCATACGACCGTGCGCTGCTTTCCCGCGAATTGATGCTGTTTCCCGAATGGTATGTCGCCAAGCACCTGGGGGTCGCGATGTCGGACGATCAGGCTGCCATCCTCAATACGGTGTTCGAGCGCCTGCTCGTTAACAATCTTGCCCAGCCACAGGTGTTCGTGCATCGCGACTGGCATTCACGCAACCTGATGGTGAGCGATCCCAACCCCGGCATCCTCGATTTCCAGGACGCCGTCTACGGTCCCATCACCTACGACCTCGCCTCGATCTACCGTGACGCCTACATCCAGTGGGACGAAGAGCAACAGCTCGACTGGGTGATTCGCTACTGGGAGAAGGCGCGCGTTGCCCGACTGCCGGTCAATGCGGATTTCGGCGACTTCTGGCGCGACTTCGAGTGGATGGGCGCGCAGCGCCATATCAAGGTGCTCGGCATCTTTGCCCGCTTGTATCACCGTGACGGCAAGGAGGGCTACCTGAAAGACATGCCGCTGGTGATGCATTACCTGCGCAAGGTATGCGAGCGCTACGATGAATTGAAGCCGCTGCTGTTCCTGCTGGATGCGCTGCAGGAACAACAGCCGCAGGTGGGGTACACGTTTTGAGCCGCGTGGCCATGATTCTGGCAGCCGGGCGCGGCGAGCGCATGCGCCCGCTGACGGACCACATGCCCAAGCCCTTGCTGCAGGTCGGTGGCAAGCCGTTGCTCGTCTGGCATATCGAGCGCCTGCGTGCGGCGGGATTCACGCACCTCGTCATCAACCATGCGCATCTCGGCGAGAAGATCGAGGCGGCGCTGGGGAACGGCGCCGAGTTCGGCGTGTCGATCGATTACTCGCGCGAAGGCAGCGCGCTTGAAACCGCTGGCGGCATCGCCACCGCGCTCCCCCTGATCGAAAGCGAGGTTTTCCCTGTGGTCAATGGCGATATCTACTGCGAATACGATTTCAGCCGGCTGGCCGAGCCGATGGCGCGGATAGTGGCCGGGCACGATCAGGCGCATCTGGTGCTGGTCGACAATCCGCCGCAGCATCCAAGGGGCGATTTCGTGCTCGACGCAGGTCGGCTGTTCAACGCAGGTTCACCGCTCAAGCCTCACTTTGCACCGTTCACCTTTTCGGGGATTGGCGTCTACCATCGGGCGCTGTTTGCGCACACTGCGGCAGGCGTGAAAGCGCCGCTCGCCCCGCTGCTTCGGCAGGCAATCGACGCCGGACGCGTCAGCGGCGAATACCATCACGGGCGTTGGGTCGATGTCGGCACCCCGGAGCGCTTATCCCAACTTGACGAAAGCCTGCGCAGCCATGTTTGACCCTTCGCTCCATGCACACCGTCGTGCCCGCCTTGCGGCCGCGCTGGGCGACGGTATCGCCATCGTCGCCACCGCGCCGGAGGCCACGCGCAACCGCGATGCGCATTTCCCGTACCGCTTCGACAGCTATTTCTATCACCTGACCGGTTTCACCGAACCCGAGGCGGTGCTGGTGGTGGTCGGCGGAGCCTCGCCCCAGTCCATCCTGTTCTGTCGCGACAAGGACGAGACGCGTGAAATCTGGGATGGTTTTCGCCATGGCGCCGCCGCTGCACAGGAGGCTTTTGGATTTGATAGTGCCTATTCGATCACCGAACTCGACGCCAGGCTGCCCGAACTGATGGGTAACCGCGCGCGGCTGGCCTATGCGGTGGGCATGGGTGCGACGTGGGATGCGCGCGTGATCGGCTGGCTCAACGCGGTGCGCGCGAAAACGCGGCAAGGCATCGTCGCGCCGGGCGAGATTCTGGACGTGCGCGGCACGCTCGACGAGATGCGCCTGTTCAAGGACGCGCATGAGCTGGACACGATGCGGCGCGCGGCGGCGATTGCCAGCGATGCGCATCGCCGTGCGATGCGCGCGACCCGGCCGGGGCGGCACGAATTCGAAATCGAAGCCGAGCTGCTGCATACGTTTTATGCGGCGGGCGCGCAGGCGCCAGCGTATCAGTCCATCGTCGCGGGCGGCGCCAATGCCTGCGTGCTGCACTACGTGACCAATCGCGATGTCTTGAAGAACGGCGACCTGCTGCTGATCGACGCCGGCTGCGAACTTGACGGCTACGCGTCCGACATCACCCGCACGTTTCCGGTCAACGGCCGGTTCTCGCCCGCGCAAAAGGACGCCTACGAAATCGTGCTGGCGGCCCAGGCGGCGGCAATGGCGGCGGTCAAGCCGGGCGCGCCCTGGACTGCGCCGCACGATGCGGCGGTGCGCGTGCTGACGCAGGGCATGGTCGACCTCAAGTTACTCAAGGGCAAGGTCGACGAACTGATCGAGTCGAACGCCTACAATCGTTTCTACATGCACCGCACCGGCCACTGGCTGGGGCTGGATGTGCACGATGCGGGTGAATACAAGCTGGAGGGCGAATGGCGGCCGCTTGTGCCCGGCATGACCCTGACCGTTGAACCCGGCCTCTACATTCGTCCGGCGGATGACGTGCCGGAAGCGCTGTGGAACATCGGCATACGTATCGAGGACGACGTGGCCGTGACCGCGTCTGGCTGCGAGGTGTTGTCCTCGCCCCCCAAAACTGTGGCGGAGATCGAAGCATGGATGAACCCCTGAACACGGTGCTGATCGTTGGCGCCGGCCCGGTCGGCGCAGTCTGTGCGCTGGCGCTGCAACAGCAGGGTATCGGATCGCGCGTGCTCGAAGCGCAGCCCGCGGACGCGCGCGCCGACACCCGCACGCTGGCCCTGGCGTATGGCTCGCGACTGATCCTCGATCGCCTTGGCGTATGGGACAAGCTGGAAGGCGTGACCCCGATCACCCGGATCCACATATCGCAGCGCGGCGCGCTCGGCGTGACGCGGCTGTCGGCCGATGAGGAGAAGGTGCCGGCGCTGGGCTATGTGCTGCCCTACGCCACGCTGACCGCCGTGTTGAAGCAGGCGCTGGCCGATGCCGGCATCGCGGTCGATTACGGCGTGGACGTGACACGCATCGAGTCCGCCGCCACGGGCGCCACGCTGCATACCTCCGCCGGCGCCGAACTGACCGCGCCGCTGGTGGTGGTCGCCGATGGCGGTCGCGGCGGCTCCGGTCAGTCGGCGCCTGCTCCGAAATTCCAGCGCGATTACGAACAGATGGCCGTGGTGTGCGAAGTGCAGACCGAACTGCCGCACGCGAATCAGGCCTACGAGCGGTTCACCCCGGAAGGCCCCGCTGCGCTGTTGCCGAAGGGCGACCGTTACGCACTGGTGTGGACAGCGGATACGGACGCCGCCGGGCGCATCGCTGCGCTGCCGGACGACGCCTTTCTCGCCGCGCTCTACCGGCACTTTGGCGGACGGCAGGGCCAATTTGTCGCAGCCAGCCCGCGCAAGACCTTTCCGCTCAAGCTCGTCTACACCGGCAGCGAAGCCGCCGAGCGCGTGGTGCGCATCGGCAATGCCGCGCAGACGCTGCATCCCGTCTCCGGGCAGGGCTTCAACATGGGTTTGCGCGACGCCTGGGAGCTGGCCGCACTTTGCGGCGACACGCTGAACAGATCCATCCAGCGCGGCGATGCCGCCGCCAGCGACATCGGCAACGCCGATATGTTGCGTGCCTATGTACGCGGGCGCCGGGTCGATGTACTGGGCGGCGCCGGCTTCACCGATTTTCTGGTGCGGGTGTTTTCCAATGACATCTCGCCCTTGCGCCATGCGCGCGGACTCGGCCTGCTGGCGCTGGAAGTATGCCCGCCGCTCAAGTCGTTTGTGGCGCGGCGCATGATTTTCGGGGCACGCGGATGAGCGCCGAACGGTATCAGATCGTGATAGTTGGTGCCGGCCTGGTCGGCGCGGCTGCCGCGCTGGCGCTTGCCCGGCAGGGATTCCGTATCGCCCTGATCGAGCGTCAGCCGGCTCCGCTTCCGGATGACGGCTGGGATGCGCGCATCTACGCCATCAGCCCGGCCAATCAGCGTTTCCTCGAACGCCTGGGCGCCTGGCAGCGCATGGACGCAGCCCGCATCCAGCCGGTGTTCCGCATGGACGTGGCGGGCGATGCGGCTGGTGCGATCAGGCTCGATGCCTATGAATCCGGGGTGTCGCATCTCGCCACCATCGTCGAAAGCGGCCGCCTCCAGCATGCCTTGTGGGAAGCGCTGCAGGCGGACGGCAACGTGGCATTGCACTGCCCGGCGGCGATCGAGTCGATTGGGTGGGGCGCGTCGTTCTCGCAACTGACGTTGGCAGACGGCACGCAGCTCGAAGCCGAACTGATCATCGGCGCTGACGGCGCGGCGTCGCGTATCCGCGAATGGGCCGGCCTTGTATCGGTGCTGACGCCCTATGGCCAGAGTGGCGTGGTGGCGAATTTCGATTGCGAGCGTCCGCATCACGGCACCGCGTTCCAGTGGTTTTTCTACAGCGATATCCTCGCCTGGCTGCCCTTGTCCGGAACTCGCATGTCGATGGTCTGGTCAACCCGGACGGAACAGGCAGATGAACTGGTGGCGCTCGATGCTGAAGCCTTGGCAGACAAGGTTCGCGCGGCCGGTCACGACAGGTTGGGCGAACTGCGGTTGCTGACCCCAGCGGCTGCTTTTCCGCTTCGGCTGAACCGGGTGGAAACCATTGTCGCGCCGGGTGTGGCGCTGATCGGCGACGCGGCACATGGTGTGCATCCGCTGTCAGGGCAGGGCGTGAACCTGGGCTTTGGTGATGTCGAGGCGCTGGCCGAGGTGATGTCACAGCATCGGCTGACGCGTTGTGGCGATGTGCGGATGCTGAATGCCTATGCCCGCCTGCGTGCCGAGCCAGTGCGCCGCATGCAGGCGATCACCCACGGCCTGCATCATCTGTTTGCCGACGATCGCACCACCTGGCTGCGCAATGCCGGGATGCGGCTCGTTGACCAGTTGCCGCCGCTGAAAGCGGCGCTGGTCCGCGAGGCAATGTCCTGATTTTTCTTTTTTCTGGAGTCCGAATGAAATTCATGTCCCTGGCGCTGGTCGCCACCCTGATGCTTGCTGGCTGTGCACAGGCCAACGAATCCGTCATCCGCAAGGCGCTGGCCAAGCAGTTTCCCGGCGCACCGATCAGCTCGATCAAGAAAACGCCATATAGCGGGCTGTATGAGGTGTATCTCGACGGCCAGCTGGTTTATGTCGATGCGCGGGCGAACTATGTGTTTGCCGGTGACGTGATCGACCTGTCAAGCCGCCGTAACCTGACCCAGGCGCGCTTGAATCAGTTGCAGGCCGTCAACTGGGACAGCCTGCCGCTCAGTAACGCGATCAAGACCGTGAAGGGCAATGGCGCGCGCAAGCTGGTGGTGTTTTCAGACATCGATTGCCCCTACTGCCGCAAGTTTGAAGCCGAACTGGCCAGGGTCGACAACATCACCGTCTACACCTTCCTCTACCCGATCGAAGGCCTGCATCCCAAAGCGGTGAAGACCTCGAAGCAGATCTGGTGCGCCCCCGACCGCAACAAGGCCTGGGATGACTACATCAGCAGCGGCAGTGTGCCGAACAACGATGGTCGCTGCGCCAACCCGGTCGAGGCCACCATTGCCCTGGGCAACAAGCTGAAAGTGTCCGGTACGCCCACGATCATCTTCGCCAACGGCCAGCGCGTCCCGGGCATGGTGCCGGCCGCGCAGCTTGAGCGCCTGCTGGCTACCCACGCAAAGTAATGAGCCTCGAGTTCTGGAATGCGCGGTATGCCACCGAGGAATATGTTTTTGGCACTGCACCGAACGCCTTCCTGTCCAGCCAGACAGCCCATCTGAAAGCGGGACAGCGCACGCTGGCCATTGCCGACGGCGAGGGCCGCAATGGGGTGTGGCTGGCCGAACAGGGCCTGCACGTCCACGCCATCGATTTCTCGCCCGCCGCTCTCGCCAAGGCAGCGAAGCTGGCGGCCGAGCGTGACGTATCGCTCGAATTCGAACAGGCCGACGTACTCCAGTGGGCCTGGCCAGAAGCCGTTTACGATGTGGTCGTTGCCATCTTCATCCAGTTTGCCCCGCCGCCCGAGCGCGAGCGCATCATCGACGGCATTCGCCGCACGCTCAAGCCCGGCGGCGTGCTGATCCTGCAGGGCTACACGCCGAAGCAGGTCGCGTTCGGCACCGGCGGGCCGTCGAACCCGGCGAACATGTATACGGAAGCTGACCTGCGGCGCTGGTTCGGCGACTGGACCATCGCACATCTCGCCGAACATGAATCGCATATCAGCGAGGGTGCGCATCACCACGGCATGTCGGCGCTGATTGATTTGGTGGCCCAAAAGCCCAGCTGATTGAAATCAATCCGCGCATAGATCTTTCGGATCTGTTTCGTTGTCAGACCGTTCAATTGTCGTGTTGGACCCATCTGAAAGGACGAACGCATGCAAGCCTCACCCCGTATCTGGACAGTCAGAATCCTCACCGCCGCCGTGCTGTTTGCCTTGGGCAGCGCCACCCATGCCCGGCTTGCGCCGCAGCCGCATGCCGGCCTGCCGACAACGCCGGTGGCAGCTGGTGCGCCCGCTCCGGTGCCGGCCGGATTGCCGGACTTCACGCCGCTGGTGCAGCAGAATGCGGCGGCGGTGGTCAATATCAGCGTGACGCGTATGGCGCAATCAGGCGGCATGCCGGGGGATATTCCCGAGGCGTTCCAGCGCTTCTTCCAGCCGCCGCCCGGTGCGGATCTTGAACAGACCGGCGTGGGATCCGGTTTCGTCATCGAGCCGGATGGCTACATTTTGACCAACGCGCACGTGGTCGACGGGGCGCGCGAAATCAACGTGAAGTTTTCCGACAAGCGCGAATGCAGCGCCAAGGTGATTGGCGTGGACCGGCTATCCGATATCGCACTGATCAAGGTCGATGCGAAAGACCTGCCGACGGTTCGAATCGGTCGAGCCGATACGCTTCGCGTGGGCCAATGGGTGCTCGCGATCGGATCGCCTTTCGGCTTCGAGCAGTCGGCTTCGCAGGGCATCGTCAGCGCGCTGGGCCGCAGCCTGCCGGGCGATGCGTATGTTCCTTTTGTACAGACCGATGTGCCGATCAACCTCGGCAACTCGGGTGGTCCGCTGATCGACCTGGCCGGTCGCGTGGTGGGCGTCAATGCGCAAATCTACAGCCGCAGCGGCGGTTATCAAGGGGTGGTATTCGCGATTCCTGTCGACGTGGCGATGCATGTCGCGGCACAGCTAAAGGCCGACGGCAAGGTGACGCGCGGCTGGCTGGGGATTGGCATTCAGGACGTCAATGAGCAGCTGGCGTCATCGTTCAAGCTCGACCAACCGACAGGTGCGCTGGTTGCTTCGGTCGCGCCGCATAGTCCGGCGGCGGTGGCGGGTATCCAGCAGGGTGACGTGATCCGCAGCTTCGATGGCAAGCCCATCATCGAGGCGGGCGACCTGCCACCCAAGGTTGCGGTAACGCCGCCCGGACACGATGCCGCGCTCGAATTCTGGCGCAAAGGCCAATCGCTCGGCGTGGACGTGACGATTGCCCGCTTGCCCGAGAAAACAGGCAGAAGGGGATAACTAGCCCGGCCTTTTTCCAGCAGGCCGGGCCGGGTCACGCCATCTCCATCTCCAGACTGATGCCTGCGAGGCCGGCGCCGATCAGCGACAGCGCGGAGAGCAGGCTGGCTTGCCAGTTTTCAGTCATGGTTTTGCCCTCCATTCATTAAAGATATTTGATGCGGCTGCGCAGCGCGTCGATGTCTATAACCGCATCGTGCAGGGTGCTGCCGCCATCGCTTGAGCCGACGATCACGCCTTTGCCCGACACGGGAATGATCGTGTCGATCTGGAAGCGTCCGGTAGTGCCGCGCAGGAAGCATTCCTCGTCGAAATAGAGGCGGTCGCCTTCCGATCCGACGGCGTCGGATTCGAGCGTGTCATATCCGACCAGTCTGACGATGTCATTGCGATCGTTGATGTCGACGGACTCGATGGATCGGTTCTCGGGGTTGATCAATATGGCTTTCATTTTGGGAATCTCGTTCATCAAGTGTTCAATTCAAGTACCCGCCCCGGAAGGGGCGGGGATGGTCTGGTGATCAGGCGAGATCAAAGCGATCGAGATTCATCACCTTGTTCCATGCCGCCACGAAGTCGCGGACGAACTTCTCCTGCGCATCCGAACAAGCATATTCTTCAGCCAGCGCCCGGAGTTGGGAATTCGAGCCGAAGACCAGATCGACGCGGGTGCCGGTCCACTGCTTGGCACCGGTCTTGCGATCGGTCCCTTCGAATATGTCTTCATCCTTCGATGCCGGCTTCCACTCCGTGCCCATGTCGAGCAGGTTGACGAAGAAGTCGTTGGTGAGCGCCCCCGGCTGTTGGGTGAAAACCCCATGCTGGGACTGTCCGACGTTGGCATCCAGCGCGCGCATGCCGCCGATCAGAACCGTCATTTCGGGCGCGGTAAGCGTCAGCAGCTGCGCCTTGTCGAGCAGCAGTTCCTCGGCCGAGACCGAATACTTGCCCTTCTGATAGTTGCGGAAGCCATCGGCGATCGGTTCGAGCACGGCGAAGGATTCCACGTCGGTCTGCTCCTGCGAGGTGTCCATGCGGCCCGGCGTGAAGGGTACCGTCACGGTGTGCCCCGCCTGCTTGGCCGCCGCTTCGACACCGGCGCAGCCGGCCAGCACGATCAGGTCGGCCAGCGAAACCTTCTTGCCGCCCACGTTGAACGCTTTCTGGATGGCCTCGAGCGTGCCCAGCACCTTGGCCAACTGTGTCGGCTGGTTGGCTTCCCAGTCCTTCTGCGGCGCAAGACGAATGCGCGCGCCGTTGGCACCGCCGCGCTTGTCGGAGCCGCGGAACGTGGAGGCCGAAGACCAGGCGGTCGAGACCAGTTCCGGAATACTCAGCCCGGACGCCAGCACCTTGGCCTTGAGGTCGGCGACATCCTTCTCATCGATCAATTTGTGATCAACGGCCGGAATCGGGTCTTGCCATAGCAGGTCTTCCTTCGGCACTTCGGGGCCGAGGTAACGCGACTTCGGCCCCATGTCGCGGTGGGTCAGCTTGAACCAGGCGCGAGCGAAGGCGTCGGCGAATTCTTCCGGGTTCTGATGGAAGCGGCGTGCGATCTTTTCATAGGCCGGATCCATGCGCATCGCCATGTCCGCAGCGGTCATGATGATGGGCACTTTTTTCGACGCATCGTGCGCGGCCGGTGCCTGGTTGCTGTCGGTCGCCTGTTTCGGCGTCCACTGGTTGGCGCCTGCCGGGCTCTTGCTCAGCTCCCACTCGTTACCGAACAGCATGTCGAGATAGCTCATGTCCCATTTAATGGGCGTAGGCGTCCACGAGCCTTCGAGACCGCTGCCGATCTGGTCGCCGCCCTTGCCGCTCTTGTAACTGCTCTTCCAGCCCAGCCCCTGCTCGGCAAGTCCGGCGGCCTCGGGTTCGGGGCCGACCAATGCGGCATCGCCCGCGCCGTGGCATTTGCCAAAGGTGTGGCCGCCGCAGGTGAGCGCCACGGTCTCTTCATCGTTCATCGCCATGCGCACGAAGGTCTCGCGCACATCGCGGCCGGAGGCGACCGGATCCGGGTTGCCGCCGGGGCCTTCCGGATTGACGTAGATCAGGCCCATCTGCACCGCAGCGAGCGGATTTTCGAGATCGCGTTCGCCGGAATAACGCGCCTTGTCGTCCAGCCACTTTTCTTCATTGCCCCAGTAGACGTCGATCTCCGGCGCCCAGATGTCCTCGCGGCCGCCGGCGAAGCCGAAGGTCTTGAAGCCCATGGATTCCATGGCGACGTTGCCGGCGAGGATGATGAGGTCGGCCCAGGAAATTTTCCTGCCGTATTTCTGCTTGATCGGCCACAGCAGTCGGCGCGCCTTGTCGAGGTTGACGTTATCGGGCCAGCTGTTGAGCGGGGCGAAACGCTGGTTGCCGTGGCCTGCGCCGCCGCGGCCATCACCGGTGCGGTAGGTGCCTGCGCTGTGCCAGGCCATGCGGATGAAGAAAGGTCCGTAGTGGCCGTAATCCGCGGGCCACCAGTCCTGCGAGTCGGTCATCACGGCGGTGAGGTCCTGTTTCACGGCCGCGAGGTCGAGGCTCTTGAATGCCTCGGCGTAGTTGAAGCCCTCGCCCATCGGGCTGGACTCGGGGGTATGCTGGTGCAGGATTTCAAGGTGCAGCTGCTTGGGCCACCACTGGTAATTCGACGTCCCGCTTCCGGCTTTGTGCACAAATGGGCATTTGCTCTCAGACATGTCTTTCTCCTTTTGATATTCGACTTCATGGCGAAGTACTTTCATTTAAGACCATGGGTGGGAATGTGACCAATGAATAGTCTAGAATGAATCGATTGACAAAATCGAACGGATAGTCATGACCCTGCAGGAGCTGAAGTACCTGGTTGCACTGGCCGATCACGGCCACTTCGGCCGTGCGGCCGAGGCCTGCTTCATTACCCAGTCGACGTTATCGACCCAGATCAAGAAGCTGGAGGAATTCCTCGGGGTGACACTGTTCGACCGCAGTCTCAAGCGCGTGACACCGACGCCGATCGGCCAGGAAATCCTGCTCGCCGCCCGGAATGTCGTCGAGGAATCCGAGCGGATCAAAGACCTGGCCAAGCATGCGCAGGAACCGATGGCGCGCACCTTGCGACTCGGCGTCATCCCCACGCTGGGGCCGTATTACCTGCCGCACGCGCTGACACTGGTGCACAAGAAGCATCCAGGCTTGCGGCTGCTGCTGCGCGAGGAAATGACGCCACAGATTCTTGAGCATCTGGCGGATGGCAAGCTCGATGCGGGACTGCTGGCATTGCCGGTTGACGACGACAACCTGCGCGTCGAATCACTGTTTTACGAACCCTTCTTTGCCGCGCTTCCCGCCGGGCATGCGCTCGCCAAGCAAGATGTGCTGAAGGTGCCCGACATCATGGAAGAAAAACTACTGCTGCTCGACGAGGGCCATTGCTTGCGCGATCAGGCGCTCGATGTGTGCGGCACCGGCTCGCGCGGCCGTGAGGAAGTGCGTGCCACCAGCCTGGAAACCCTGCGCCAGATGGTGGGCATGGGGCTGGGTTTGACGCTGCTGCCCGCGCTGGCGGTGGATGCCGGGCCGCGGATCGGTAAAAAGCTGATTGAAACCCGACCCTTCAAAAAACCAGCACCGGGCCGGACCATCGGCCTGGTGTGGCGCAAGCGCGCGCCATTTCCCGAAACCTTCGAGCAGCTCGCTGCGACTCTTAAGGCAAATTTACCTGCTGAAGTGGAGCCCGTCTGATGTCAGGACTCAATGACCCGCGCGTCTATTTTGCTGCCGAGCGCACCTTGCTGGCGTGGAACCGGACTGGCCTCAGCTTGATGGCTTTCGGTTTCGTGGTTGAACGCTTCGGCCTGTTTGTGCACATGCTGAGGCAAGTTCCCGCCATGTCGGCCGAGACGTTTCATTCTGGATTGGCATGGCCTTCATCGCTTTGGCCCTGGTCGTGATCAGCGTCTCCATCGTGCAGTACCGGCGCGCGCTGGCCACCTTGAAACCGCTCGAAATTCCAAAACCCTATTGCAGCTGGTCGGACATCGTAATGAATCTGTCGGTCGTCGGTCTGGGCATTGCGCTGATGGCCTATCTGTTTAACGAACTGTGACGCTCCCGGGCCGGAAACCTGACAGCATTCGATTAGAATCAAACTCGTGAAATCCAGCCTGTATGCCCTCCTGGCAGCCGTCTCGCTGTGGCCCTTGCCGGGCCATGCGGGTGCGCTCGACCTTCCGGAACGTCCCGGCACATTCTGGTTGCGCCTGGACGGGTTGCCAGACGCGAAACCGACGTCTGCAGCGCGGTCCGATACGCTCCGTTTCGACAGTTTGTCCGCGCTTACCGAGCACGCGCTGCGTGAGCGCCCGGAGTCGCGCGCGGCCTGGCTCGGGATTCAGGCCGAAGCCGCGCGGCTGGATGCGGCGAGCGCGACCAACTGGCCGACGCTGACCGGCCAGTTCAATTTCACCCGCAGCCGCGCCTTGTCGAGTTCGGGCGCATCAGTGCCGACGCTCCACCGCTACGGCCCCAGCCTCGGCCTGTCGTATGTTATCTACGATTTCGGCGCGCGCGCGGCCAGCATCGATGCGCAGCGCTTTCAATTGATCGCTAGCTTGCTGTCGGGTAACCGCGTATTGCAGGACACGCTTGCCGAAGTCGAGGCGGCGTACTTTTCTGTCGTGGCCGCGCGTGCGCAGCTGAAGGCGCAGGCGCAGCAGGAAATGGCCCTGAAAGTCAGTCTCGACGCCGTCAGTGTCAGATTGCAGGGCGGCCTGGCGGCACGTGCCGACCAGCTGCGCGCGCGCGCGGCACTGGCCGAGGCGACCATCGCCCGACAAACAGCCGAGCGCGACCTGGCAAAGGCCGATGCAGCGCTGAAACAGGCTGCGGGCATCGCGCAAACCCAGACGCTTGCGCTCGACTGGGAGACCGCTGCGCCGCCCGCGCTGGAAGCCAGCACTCTGCTCGCCGATCTGCTGGCCGAAGCCGAGCAGCAACGGCCCGATCTGCGGGCGCTGCAGGCCGCCGCGGCCCGAGCCCGTGCCGACGCCGAGCGTGCGCGCGCCGCACGCTGGCCTACTGTGTCGCTGGCCGCTAACACGGGGCGCACCTTTTTCATGGAAGACGAGCGGACACCCTCGAGCACCTACAGCGTTGGGGTGAACCTGAGCGTTCCGCTGTTCGATGGCGGCCGACTGGCAGCGCAGGCGCGTGCGGCCGAGCGTGACGCCGAACGCCTGCAGGCCGACGCTGACAGCCAGCGGGGGCGCGTGGCCTTGAATGTAGCGGATGCCTATCACGATGTGCGCCACGCACAATCCCGGCGCGATGGCGTCACGGTCCAGTTCGACAGCGCCAGCGAGTCGGCGCGTGCGGCCGATGCACGCTACGTCGCCGGCGTCGGCAGCCTGCTCGAACTGTTGACCGCACAGGCTGATCTTGCGCGTGCACGGCAAGCTTCGGCGCAGGCCGATGCCGACTGGCTGGCCGCATTTTCCCGCTTGAACCACGCGCTGGGCCGTTTGCCCGCCGTATCTCCAACGAGTCCGCCATGAAACTGCGCATCCTGTTAACTTTCATCGTGCTGGCGATCGTCGCTGGCGTGGTTTATCGCATTCAGCATCAGGAGTCAGGTGATGACACGAAACGCGGAGGCGGCGACCGCGCGCTGAGCGTGAAAACCGTACCGGTGGCGGTGCGCGATTTCCCCCGCGTGATCGATTTGCCAGGCACGCTGGAGGCGGCGCAACAGGTGGCGATCGTCGCCCAGATGAGCGGCACCCTGCTCAAGCAGCATGTGCAGGAGGGGGACGCTGTACGCGTCGGACAACCCCTCTTCAGTCTGGACGCCCGGCCAGCACAGGCGCGCATGGCGCAGAGCCAGGCCACCTTGAGCGGTGCGCACGCCGAAGCTATCGAAGCGGCAAAGAAGGTCGAGCGCTTGAATCCGCTGATGCAGTCGGGCTACATCAGCCGCCAGGAATTCGAAGATGCGAAGCTGGCAGTGGAAGCTGCACGCTCGCGAGCGGGGACCGCCCGTGCCGAACTGGAGGCGGCACAGCTGGATGCCCGCTATGCGCAGATTCGGGCGCCGATTGCCGGTCGTGTCGGGCGCATCGATGTCCGTGCGGGCAGCCTGGTGCAGGCGGGGGGCGAGCCGCTCACCACGCTGCTGGCCCCCGGCGCGCTCGACGTGCGTGCCAGCATCGCCCAGCAGGACTGGCCGCAGCTCGCGGCGGCGCGTGCGCAGGGCAAGGTGTTGGCCGAGGTTGCTTACGCTGGCGATTCCACCGTGCAGGCGCAGGGCGAACTGGTGTTTGTGGACGCACAGATTGATCCCGCCACCGGGGCGGTGCCGATCAAGCTGCGGCTTAAAGGGCCGCCGCCCGCCTTGCTGTCGGGACAGGGCGTGCGGGTGAGGTTGCTGCTGGGGGTCGAGCCGAACGCGAAGGTGGTGCCCGATGCTGCGTTGCAGCACGCTCAGGACGGGGCTTATGTTTATGTCGTGCGGGGTGGCAAGGCGGTGGCGCAGACGGTCGAGCTGATCCGGAGCCTGGATGGCGAGCAGGTGGTGGAAGGCGAACTGCGCGCGGGCGAGCCGGTGGTGACCGAGATTCCGCAGCGTCTCAAGGCCGGCGGCGCGGTCAAGCTTGCGGACCAGCAGAAAAGCGCGCCCCCCGCTGGAGCCGGTTCGCGCCCATGAACCTGTCGCGGCTGTTCATCCAGCGCCCGGTCGCCACGCTGATGCTGGTGCTGGCAATCGCGCTGTTCGGCGCGATCGCCTATCTGCAGCTGCCGGTGAACGACCTGCCGCAGGTGGACTTCCCGACCCTGCGCGTGTCGGCGTCCTTGCCAGGCGCCAACCCCGAAACCATGGGCAATACTGTGGCCACGCCGCTCGAACGGCAACTGGCGACCGTGGCCGGGATCGAATCGATGAGCTCGCAGTCGAGCCAGGGCTCGACCAACATCACCCTGCAGTTCGAACTCGGTCGCGACATCGATGCCGCCGCGCAGGACGTGCAGACCGCCGTCGCGCAGGCCGCGCGCAACCTGCCGCAGGGGATGGACCCGCCGCAGCTTCGAAAAATCAATCCGGCCGATTCGCCCATCCTGTATCTGGCCCTGTCGGCCGAGCGGCTGCCGCTGACCGAACTGGATGCGGTGGCCGACTCGCGCGTGGCGCAACGGCTGTCGAGCCTGTCCGGCGTGGCGCAGGTGCTGGTGTTCGGCTCGCAGAAATATGCGCTACGGTTGTATCTCGACCCGGCCAAGCTGCAGCAGCGCGGCCTGACCTTCGCCGACGTGATCACGGCGGTTCAGTCCGCCAACGCCAACCTGCCATCCGGCACGCTCGATGGCGCAACGCGTTCCTATACGGTGAAGGCGCCGGTGGCGCTCGCCAACGCCGCCGACTTTGGCGACATCATCGTGGCGTATCACGACGGCACGGCGTTGCGGGTCAAAGATCTCGGCCGGGCCGAGGACGGCGTCGAGGACGACAAGCGCAAGACCTGGTACAACGGCACCCGCGCCATCGTGCTGGCGGTGCAGCGCCAGCCGGGCGCGAACACGGTCGAGGTGGCCGACCGCATCCGCGCGCTGCTGCCGCAGATCGAATCGGAGTTGCCGGATGGCGTGCGCCTGCAAGTGCATTTCGACCGCTCGCTGTTCGTCAAGGCTTCACTGCACGAGGTGAACTTCACGCTGATCCTCGCGCTGGGTCTGGTGATCCTCGTGATCTTCGCTTTCCTACATAACCTGCGTGCCACGCTGATCGCCGCGCTGGTGCTGCCGAGTTCGCTGCTTGGTACCTTCGCCTTCATGCACCTTGCTGGATACAGCCTCAACAACCTGTCGCTGATGGCCATCACGTTGGCGATCGGCTTCGTGGTGGACGATGCGGTGGTGGTGATCGAGAACATCGCGCGCCATCTCGAAATGGGCAAGGACCGGATGCAGGCGGCGCTCGATGGTGCGCAGGAAATCGGTTTCACGGTGCTGTCGATGACGATCTCGCTGGCGGCGGTGTTTCTGCCGATCCTGTTTCTGGGCGGCATGATCGGCCGACTGTTTCAGGAATTCGCCGTCAGCATCGGCGTCGCCGTATTGCTCTCCGGCGTGGTGGCATTGACGCTCACGCCGATGCTGTGCGCACGCGGGCTGGTGAACGAACCGCTCAACAACCCGCTGTCGCGCGTATTCGAAGCCGGCTTCAATCGCTTTCGCGACTATTATGGCGAGACCCTGCGCGCCAGCATGCGCCATCGCGGCGCCATGCTGCTGCTGTCGCTCGGGGTGCTGATCGCCATGCTGTGGCTGGCCGGGCAGGTCAAGCAGGGCTTCATTCCGCGCGTCGACTCCGGGATGGTTTTTGCGAACATCCAGTATCCGGAAGGCATTCCATTCGACGAATTGAGCAAGCGTCAGGAAAAGATCGCGGCCATCGTGCAGAAGCATCCAGCCGTCGCAGGGGTGATGTCGAGTGCAGGGCAGCGCGGCGGGGGCGTGTCGGGCGCCAATTCCGGCCGTCTGGTCATCCGGCTGGCGCCGCGCGAGTCGCGTCCCGGTGCCGATGACGTGATCGATGAATTGAAGGCGGCCACACGCAAGGCCGGAGGCGCCAATGTCGCGTTCCAGAATCCGCCGTCGATCAATGTAGGCTCGCTGATTTCCAGCAGCGATTATCAGTTGACGCTCACCTCCGGCGATTTCGAAGCCTTGAAAAGCGCGTCGGCAGCCGTGGAAAAGCGGCTTGAATCGGTGCCCTTGATCGAGGAAATCAACAGCGACCTCGAGTTGCGCAACCCCGAGCTGCGCGTCAGCCTCGATCCGATCGACGCCGCGCGACTCGGTATCACCTCGCAGCAGGTGCAGCAGACGCTGTACAACGCGCTGGGCGGACGCCGCATCAGCGAAATCTACGGCGCGAGCGACCAGTACGACGTGAGCATCAAGGTGCTGCCCGAGTCGCAACTGAGCCCGGCGGTCATCGGCCAGCTGCCCTTGCGCACCGCATCGGGCGCACTGACCCGGCTCGATGCGGTTGCCTCGGTAACAGCAGGCGTGGGGCCGATATCCGTGCAGCATTATGGCCAGCAGCCCGCTGTCACCCTGTCGTTCAACCTGGCGGCGGGCGCCTCGCTCGATGCCGCGCTGGCGGCCGCCTACGATGCGGCACGCGAAGTGGTGCCGGCCGACGTGAGTCTTGAGTTCACGGGCTCCGCGCAGAAGTTCAAGGAGTCCACAGTGCAGTTGCCGCTGCTGCTGCTATTCACCATCGTTGTCATCTACATGGTGCTGGCGGTGCTGTACGAACACCTCGGCCATCCGCTCACCATTCTCACCGCGCTGCCGCTGGCGGGATTCGGCGCGCTGCTGGTACTGCTGCTGATGGACGAAGAACTCAACATCTTCAGCTTCGTCGGCATCATCCTGCTGGTGGGCCTGGTGAAGAAAAACGGCATCATGATGATCGACTTTGCGCTGACCCGGCAGCGCGCCGGCATGAATGCAGAAGACGCCATCGTCGAGGCCTGCCTGGTGCGTCTGCGGCCGATCATGATGACGACCTTTGCGGCGATCTTCGCCACGCTGCCGATTGCCATCGGCTTCGGCGCAGGCGGCGAGGCGCGACGGCCCCTGGGGATTGCGGTGGTCGGCGGCCTGCTGTTTTCGCAGTTCCTCACGCTCTACATCACCCCGACGTTCTATGTGAGCATGGCGCGGCTCGAAGCAACGCTGGGCCGTTGGCGCGCGCGATTCGCCTGAAGCTGTCCTATATCAGCCACGCCAGCGCGGCATAGCGCGCCAGCTTGCCCACCGTCACCAGCAGCAGAAAACTGCTGACGCCCACGCGCAGCACGCCAGCGATCAGACACAAGGGATCGCCAACCACGGGCAACCAGGCCAGCAGCAGGCTGGGGCGGCCAAACCGGCTGAACCAGCGTTCGGCGCGTTCGATGTGTCGTTCGGTTTTCTCGCTGCGGCGCTGCACCGCCTGGCGGCCAAACCGCCCCATGGCGTAGGTAATCAGGCTGCCCAGCACATTGCCGGCGGTTGCCGTCGCCACGCTGGAAAAAGGATCGGCGCCCTGGTGCAGGCGATACAGCAGCAGGGCTTCGGAACCGCCGGGAAACAGGGTGGACGACAGCAGCGCCGAGCCGAACAGCGCCCAATCCATCAGCAGAATGGCACTAGTTGCACATGCCGACGCGCGTGGCGCGCATCCGCTGGTTGATTTCGCTCAAGCCCTCGATCGCCGGAACAAACCGTCCGCTCATCAGAGTGTCGTATCCCGCCAGGTGGCGGGTGCCGGCGGCTTGGCCGATCACGGTGCGCCCGCCTTCGATGGCGCAATTGAAGTCGTAGCGAACTGCATTGCCGCTGTACCTGAGATTGCTGATCCTGCAGTCCTGAGTGTTGTTGCTGGTGGCGAAGGCCTTGCCTTCCGCGATGTCCTTTGCGGAGAGGCACTGGCGAAACGTAACCACCGGCAACTCCAGGGCCATGTTGCGGATCACGATCTGCATGGAGATGTCGTACAGGCCGGGCTGCATGGCGCCAAAAGCAGTGGAGGAGAGGGCCGTCAGGCCGAGCAGGGTGGTCGTCAGCAGGAGTCGCATCATGCAATCGGGAAGATGGAAATGGCCGACAAGTGTTGCATATCCTGTCGGCAGACAAAAGCCATTGATGTTGTCAATCGATCATATCCAGACTATCCGTTGGATACGAACATCGATATTCTCTAATATTTCACCTGTCTTGATTGACATCACAAATCAACCGAACAGGAGTCGATGATGCAGAACACGCAATCCCCTACCATCCAGAATCTCGAAGCCGCCTTTGCTGGCGAGTCAATGGCCCACATCAAGTACATGTGGTTCGCCCGTCAGTGTCGCAAGGTCGGCGACGAAGCGACCGCCAAGGTATTCGAGGACACCGCCTCGCAGGAAATGCTGCACGCCTTCGGCCACGCCGAATTGCTGTTTGCCGACGAGACGATGACGCCGGCCAAGTGCCTGCAGTACGCAATCGAGGGCGAAACCCACGAGTACACCGAGATGTACCCGAAGTTCCGCCACGAGGCGATGCAGGAAGGCCATGATGCCGCGGTGGCCGAGATCGACGAGCAGATCGCCGAATCGAAAGAACACGCCGAAATGTTCCGGAACGTGCTGGAAAAGGCCGCCAAGCGCTTCGCTGCGCTGGCCAAGGTTGAAGAAAAGCACGCCAGGCACTACCAGGCGCAACAGGACGCCATCACGGCCTGAATGAATCCCCCCAAGACTATTTGATCAATTGAAAGGAAACCCCATGAAAACCTGGCAATGCATTGTTTGCGGTTATGTTTACGACGAATCGAAAGGCGACCCGGATCACGGCGTCGCGCCCGGCACCCGCTGGGAAGACGTGCCCGAGAATTGGGAATGTCCGGATTGCGGCGTTGCGAAGGCCGATTTCGAAATGGCTGAAGTCGCTGCCTGATTCTTCAACCTGTGGGCGGCATGCCGGACGCATGCTGCCCTTCTCAAGGAGTGCCTCATGGATCCCATTGTCATCGTCGGTTCCGGTCTTGCCGGATACACGCTGCTGAAGGAGTTTCGCAAGCGCGACGCCACCACGCCGATCATGCTCGTGACAGCGGACGACGGCACGTTCTATTCCAAGCCGAACCTGTCGAATGCGCTCGCTGCCGGCAAACCGGCTGCGGCACTGGCGGGCGCCAGCGCGGACAAAATGGCGGCCGACCTGAACGCCCGCATCCTGACCGGGACACGGGTGACAGGGATCGATACGGCGACACAACGGATCCGCAGCGACAGCGGCGAATGGTCGTATGGCAAGCTGATACTCGCCCTTGGTGCCGACCCGATCGCGCACGGACTGGCAGGCGAGGGCGCGGCGTCGGTGCTGGCGGTGAACGATCTTGCCGATTACGCGGCATTCCGCAGCGCCATCGACGGCAAGCAGCGCATCACCGTGCTGGGCGGCGGCCTGATCGGCTGCGAATTCGCCAACGATCTGGCGCAGGCCGGCTACGCGGTCGACGTCGTACACCTTGGCGACTGGCCGCTGGAGCGCTTGTTGCCAGTCGAGGCCGGACAGCGTCTTGCAGACAACCTCGCTGCGCTGGCGGTGAACTGGCATTTCGGGCGCATGGCCAAAAGCGTCGAGCCGGCCGCAAGCGGGTACCGGGTGGTGCTGGATGACGGCGCGGCAATCGACGCCGAGGTCGTCCTGTCGGCCATCGGCTTGCGGCCGCGCACCCGCCTGGCGAAAGAGGCAGGCATCCCGGTTGGGCGCGGCATCCAGACCAACACCCTGCTGGAAACCGGGGTGGCGAATGTGTTCGCGATGGGCGATTGTGCCGAAGTCGACGGACTCAATCTGCCTTATGTGCAGCCGCTGCTGCTGCAGGCGCGCGCGCTCGCCGCCACCCTCGCGGGCGAACCCACCCCGGTGGTGTATCCGCCGATGCCGGTAATGGTCAAAACCCCAGCGCATCCGGTGGCGGTCTTGCCGCCAAAGCCGGGTGCCGTGGGCGGCTGGCAAGTCGAATGCAGCGACACCGGGATCTGCGCGCTGCATGTCGACGACAGCGGCCGCCTGCAGGGCTTTGCACTGACCGGCAGCGAAACCCGCCGTCGCAATGAACTGGCGAAGGCATTGGCGGCCTGAGAGAATCGGGGACTGGCGCATCAGGAGACAGCCGTGCCCATGATCCCGACCTCCACGCTGACCTGTCCCGTCTGCGGACACGTCAAAAGCGAGACCATGCCCACCGACGCCTGCCAGTGTTTTTACGCATGCTAGGCGTGTCACACGGTGTTGAAGCCCAAGCCCGGCGATTGCTGCGTCTTCTGCTCGTATGGCAGCGTACCCTGTCCGCCGATCCAGGCGAGCAGCAGGCAGGGCGGGTGCTGCACGGGTTGAACGCTCAACAGCGCGGGCACGCCTCCACAGGCAGCCCGCGCGCAATCCAGCCCGGCCCTGCACTGCTTCCGACCATGCCTTCCTTGACGTTGTAAACCTGAGTGAAGCCCGCTTCGCGGAGCAGGCGCTGCATGTGGGTGGTGCGGTTGCCGGTGCGGCAGATCAGGCCGATCGGCGCATCCCGGTCGCCCTTCACTTCCAACGCCACCTGCTGGACGAATCCGGACGCACCCAGCGGGTGAAGCATGTTGACGCGCCGTGCATCGCTTGCCACGCCGGTGAAACGCCACTCTTCGGGGCGGCGGATGTCGATCAGCGTCAGTTTGCCGCTGCGCACCTGATCATGGGCCTCGGGTGCGGACAGGTTCGGGCCGCTGTCGAGGGAATGGGCGTTGAACGATAGCAGCAACAGGACGGCTGCGCTGGCAAGGGTGAGGCGTTGCACGAACATGAAGACTCCAGCA